>NZ_JAQZSH010000029.1:0-285499 GCF_053902585.1 Longispora urticae | reverse complement strand
GGGGGGGGCCCGCCGGYGGCCCGCGGGSCCCCCCCCCCACGGCCGTTTAGAGGCCGGCGCCGACGGAGTCGACGACGGCCGTGCGCACCAGGGCGCTGGGGCGGGCGTCGAGGTCGAGCTGGCCGGCACCGGTGCGGGTCTGCCAACCCCGGTAGGCGAGCGTCCCAGGGTCGAACAACATCTCGTGGCGGGCGCCGTCCTCCCCCACCGGGCAGGTCACCGCGATCACCTTGCGTTCGGTGATGTCGGCGACCTCGCGGTCGACGCCGACCCCGGGGATCTGGGACACGGCCTCAAACAGCGCGTGCTGCGCGGCTGGCGGGAGCACCGTGCCGGTGAGCAGCACCCGCGCCCGAGCGAACGCCTCCCCATCGCCGGCCACGTCCTGGCGCAGGTACGCCAGCATCCCCTCGGCCGTGGCCGGCAGGTCGGAGCGGTACGCCGGCAGCGCCCGACACGAGCTCACCCGCCCCGCCGGATCAAGCTGCCCGTCCGGAGTCAGCGCCGACATCCGCCCGCCCCGACAGGCGGGAATCACCCGGTCGGGCTGGACCGGCCCTCCGGGAAGGGTGACGCGGCGCAGTCCGTCGTGCTCGCCGTCCACACTCGTCCAGGTGACCACCTCACTTAGCCCGCCTCCCCCGGCTCCCGGGTACCAGACCTTCGCCACGGTGAGCACGAACTGCTCCCGCCGGGGTGGGGTGTTGGTGACGCCGGAGGCGGGGAAGTTCGCGGCGCTGAGCACGTAGCGGACCTCATGGCCGGCCTGGGGGAACCGGGTCGAGTTCGGGTTCGGGTTGGGGTCGGCTCCGGCGAAAGGGCGCACCACCGCCACGATGGCCACCGCCAGCGCGACGACACCGGCCACCGCGAGGACCCCGACGGTGACCCGCCGGTGGCGGCCCCGGCGGGCCGCCGCGCGCAGGCGTGGCCCGTCGGCGATGAGCTCCAGTGCCCGCTCGGGGACGTGTGGTGGTATCTCCAGGCTTACGGGGTTGGCTTGGCGGGCGATGCGGCGCAGGGCCTCAAGGTCATCATGTGCGGTCATGGCGTGTCCTTACGGTCCTGGGCCTGGTCAAGGTTGTCTCCGAGGAACTCCCGCAGCTTCTTGCGGGCCCGGTCGAAGCGGGAGCCGACGGTGCCTTCCCGGATCCCGAGCGCGGCGGCGGTGTCGGCGTGGGACAACTCGGCGAACACCAGCAACTGCACCACCGCCCGCAGCCGCGGGCTGAGCGCGCCGAGGGCAGCGGCGAGTCGGGAGTTGAGCCGCAGGGCGTCGAGCGCGTCGTCGACGCGTTCGAGGTGCAGGCCCCGGTCGTCAACCTCGATGTCGGCGTCCATGGAACGCCGCCAGGCCTCCTCCTCCCGGGACATGTTGCGCAGCTCGTAGTCAAGGATCCGAAACAGCCACGGCCGAAGCCCGCGCTCGACGACGCGCGGGGTGATCTTCTGCACCGCGATCTCCACCATGCGTTGCACCGCGTCGGCGCCGTCGTGCGGGCCGACCCGGCGGGCGGCGTAGCGCAGGAGGTCTGAGTAGTTGTGCTGGTAGGCGCTCGTGAGCGCGTTCGTGACGCCGTCGGGGTCGTTCCCGAGGGTCGTCGGGTCGGTGGACACAGTCGGAGGTTGCTCCTTGATCTTCATCCGTACCTGTCGCCCTCAGCCCCACATGTTTTCAGCGGATTGTGCCCTCACCTTGTACACGTCCGTACGGCCGTTGATCTTCCACATTTTCCGGAACAATTTTCCAGACCGGCCGTGAGCAGGCAGAACAAGACATCGAAGATCTTTCGATCATGGAAGAACATGTACCCACCCGGCCCGGCGTCACGGCCGCCAGGGAGCGCCAGTGTCGGAAGTGAGAAAGATTTCCGGGTATCAACCCCAAACGAAATCCGTACATAATGGTGCTAACGGTTATCCAATTTGGCTTGTCCCCACGACACTCCCGCCGGGGAGTAGCGCGTCGGCTGGATCACGATGTAGGTTCTGGCCGTTCGCGTCCTCCGCACCACGTCGGCCGTGCCCTCAAGCCCTGCCGGACACACCCCTCGCCCGACAGCCGCAGCCCGCGGCACCGCCGGCGAAGGAAGGTACGTGAACAACCTTGGAACACCCATCGGATCGGCGGAGACCCGCGCGACCCGGCAAACCCCGTAACCACGGACACCAGCCGAGGCTCCCGCGCGCCCACCCCGACCACCCGGTCAACACCCGGCGAGACGCCTACGACCGGCCCAACCCCCGCGACCACCAACCCGCCCGCCGGAACATGTGGCGAGGCGACTGGACCAAGGCCCTCACCACGGCGAACACCGTGATGAGGACCCTGGCAGTGATCATCGAACTGGTACGAGCCTTCCACAACTAACTAACCAGTCCGACGCGGAGAGAGGGTCGCGGTAACCCCCGCGGCCCTACTCACCGTCTAGCAGCGAACCGAGAATCCGCACCCGGTGACGCCCCCGCACGGCACCGGCCCCAGCACGGCCTCCACATAGATCTACGTCAACGGCGACAACGTGGTCAACCAACCGTGGCCGATCCCACTGTTGGCCAACCCCGGTGCCATCCATGACTCCCCCAACGCGTGACGGCTCGTGCTCGACGCGGCCTGTTCCGCGAACTGCCGTCACCTGTACCGACTGGCCCAGCCGTCAGGTCCTGACGTGAATTCACCCGTCTTCCGCTGTCGGGCTACCGACACCAGCCCCGCTTGAAGTCGCCAGCGACTGCTCGACAAGCCATTCGCCTCTCCGGTGGAGGCTCGACTCTTGGACGTCGACCGTATCGACAGCCGCGCACCCGGTGGTGGAGTTCACACGGACCGCGGCTCGCCGTGCGTTCCAGGCTGACGGGATCGCCCTTCGACCGCGACCGGGTGAAAGTCGCCGGGCTGATCTGCATGGCCATCAACACGTGCACAATCGCGTCGACCGCGACCATGCAGCGGCCGACCTCCTGGAACGCGCCGCCGGCCGCGACCTTCTCGCCGGCCCGGCCGATCACTGGCGGCGCCCGGCGCCTGACCTCATCCGTCTGCAGCATCGGCGGCGCGGTCACGTCCATCGGCAGCGCCTTCAACGAACTCGACGAAACCGAACCCGTCATCCGCCGCGCGCCAGGCGCACCGGGCTGTCGGCTACCGCGCTGGGCGGAACCAGCCGAGTGGACGTGGGCGTGCTCGGTGGTTTCAGTGTGGGATTTGTCGATCGTGGGCTGTTGGGCGGCTTGGCCTGGTTGGGTGGGGTGGAGGCGCCGGCTGTCGGGTGGCGCCCATGACCTCGGGGGACCGGATGCTGGCCAGGAGCAATCGCAGGCCGTTTGGGCGAATCACGGCACACCTATTGGTGCTTTTTGTGGCGCTCTTGTCGTCGGTGGTGTGGGCCGGCACGGCCCAGGCGGAGCTGCCTGCTGGATGCGAGGGGGCTGCCACGGCCGGCCCCGATGTGATCGAGTGCGGCACGGTACAGGCTGGCGAAGTCCTCGACGCCTTGGGTGGGGACGACACGATCACCGTGACAATAAGTGTCGCTGGGAAGATCCGTGGGGGCGACGGCAATGACGACATCAGACTCTACTCCGCAGCTCGCGGCGTGCAGTTGTTGACGGGCGCGGTTTTTGGTGAGGCCGGTGACGACAAGATAACGATCGACGGCTACGACCATTACTCTCCCTATTTCAGGGTGGCGGTGAGCGCTACAGCCTCGGTGCTGGGCGGCTCGGGCGATGACGTGATCACCGTCACAGGAGGAATGGAGGGCGGGGACGCGGTCGCCGGGGACGTGCGCGGTGGGGCGGGCGAGGACACCATCACCGTTGCCGGCGGCGGAGGAAAATCACCTGGCGCCGGCATCTACCGAGGTGGGCGTGTGCACGGAGGTGACCCGGACCTGGCGGGCCTGATGGACCTGGCCGACGGCGCCGACACCATCACCGTCACGGGCGGCTCCTGCGACCCCGATGCGGAGTGCGAGGGCCAGCCCGGCATTCTGGACGGCATATTGTCCGGTGGTGCGGGAGGTGACGTGCTGACCGTCACCGGCGGCAAAGGTGGCAGCCGCGGAGGCGGACCTGCCGTCGACGGCGGTGTCATCGCAGGAGGCGACCCGGCGCTGGGCGCGTTGCGGAACGACGGGGCCGACACGATCATCCTCACCGGCGGAGACGACGCCTACCCGGACGGAAGCGGCCTCACAGGTACCGATCTGTATCCCGCCACCGTGCGCGGCGACAGGGGTGATGATGTCATCATCATCAGCGGTGGCGACGCCACGACCGCCGGCAGGCCCGGCGGCGAGGGAGTCTCAGGCGAGGAGAACGCGGACGGCCGTGGCGCGAGAGTCGAAGGCGGCCTCGGCAGCGACCAGATCACCATCCTCGCCGGCACAAACAGTGCTGGCCCGAGCTCCAACGCGGTCCTCAACGCCAACATCACCGGCGGCGGACAAGCGCTCACCGACGACCTCGACGGCGACGACACCATCACCATCGGCACCGCCGCCAAGCCCAATAGGGCCGCCAATGCCGACATCAGCGGCGACGCAGGAAATGACACGCTCGCCGTGCACGGTGAGGCCACCGACGTCACCGTCGACGGCGAAGACGGCATCGACAGCTGCGGCGAAATCAGTAGCGGCGCCTTCTTCACCTGCGAGATCATCCAATAGCCACCCGTCACCACGCCGGTCCCGGCGCGGCCACCGCGTGGCCGATCCCCAGCACTCCCGCAGCCCGCAGCTGGCCTGCTGCGGGTACGCCTTCGATCGTGTCGCCCTCGTCCATGTCGGGCTAGATGGAAACTTTTCGAGCGCTGCGACCTGTTGCGGCTCGGCGCGAGCGCCAGCCAGTCGTACCCCTATAGACCCGTTTTTTGCGGGATTGATGGTGACTGACGTGCGATGCTCCCCGCAGTTGCCACAACGCGTCGTGTCATCTCCGCCAGCGCGTAACGGGCCCGTTGGCTCTGCAAAAGGTGGCAGTCGTGGCGTAGCTGTTCTAGAAGGGCATGCGCGGAGTGCAGGTGGCCGAGTTGCACGTGCATCTGGGTTGCCCAGGCAGTGGTAAGTGCCCGGAGGAGGCGTTGTTCTGGGGGTCGCTGGTCGAGTGACAGGTTGATGGCGTGGCGGGCGGGAATGTTGTCGTGCAGGTAGTGCAGGGCGAGTCCGGCGTCGTGATGGAGGTCTGCTGGGCTGTAGGTGCCGAGGGGGCCCGCGGGTGGGGTGGCGCGTGCGAAAAGCCGGTCGGTGCGCGCGAGTGTTGCTAGGGCTTCGTGCTTGTCGCCGAGGGCGGCGTATTCCACTGCGGCTTGTCCTGCCAGTAGCGCCTTCATGTGGGGTGGCGCGGTTGGCCGGGCGGTGTCTTCGGCGGCTTGGATGGCGTGCAGTGCGGCGTGGTGGTGGCCGAGGATGTGCGCTTGGAGTCCGACGGCGCGCAGGGCCAGGGCCTGGGTCGCGATGTCGTGGGCGTCTTCGGCGAGGGCGAGGGCGAGGGTGAAGTAGCGCTGGGCGAGCCTGTGGCTTCGGGCGTCTAGTGCCATGAACCCTGCGAGGTAGACCAGGCCTGCGGCGGCGGAGGTGAAGCTTCGTCCTGCACTGTTGGGGCTGATGGTGGTGAGCAGGCGGGTGATGTCCTGGGCGACGTAGGCGATGAGGGCGGCTCGTGCCCGTCCGCCTCCGTGTGCCAGATAGACGTGGGCGAGGGCGGCGATCATGGCGCGGGCGGCTTCGGTCTCGCCCGCACCGATCCGGCGGGTGTGGGTTGGGAGGTGTCGGTGTGGGGTCAGTGCGGTGCGGGGCATGGCGAGGGTGTCGTGGAGTTGATAGATGCCACGACGAAGTTGTACGCGTTGGGTGGGGTCGCAGTCGGCCAGGGCCAGTTCGGCCAGGGCGCTGACCGGGTCGACGCCTGCCGTGGGAGCGTCCTGGGCGATGAGGCCGATGTCGCCCGGGGTGACGGGGCGGCGCAGGCGCCGGGACAGCGCCTCGGCAACGATATCTGCGACGCCTGTTCCTGGCTGGCGTCCAGCCATCCAGTGCGAGACGGAGGTGCGGTCGTAGTGCAGGCGAACCCCGGCTTCGGTCCCGACCGTGTTGACGGCGTGGGCCATGGCCTGCAGTGTCCAGGCGGCCTCGGTGTGCAGGGCGCGCAGGTGCAGATTGTGTCCACGGGTCGGTGTCATCGGACTCCTCCACAGGCCGGCGAGCAACACGAGCAACACGACGGCATCCGCCATGGGGGTGCTTGCACGGCTTCCTGACGCCTACTTGAAATATCTACCCAGCCGCTGAGCAGGTAAAGCCCCTAGATCGCGACGGAGAGTCGCGAGTGCGGGGACCTGCCACAACGCTGCCCTTTCGGGCAGCGCCGTCACGGCGGCGGCGCGTTTCGCTCGAGTAACCGCAGCGGGGTGACGTGGCGCCTGGGCACGCAGAGAGGAAGCGACATGGACGACTACACGGCCCGTCGGGCCGACGTTGCCAAGCTCGTCGGCGAACGCTGGGGGCCGCTGTTGACGGAAATCGGAAGTACCGTCGTTCATCGCGACGACGCCCGGCAGCCACCGCCTCGGGACCTTCTCGCTCAGACTGGTTCGGCCGGGTTGCAGGCGTTGTCCCTGCCGCAGGTGGCCGGCGGCGCGAACGTTGATGCCCTGACGTGGGGCATGGTGCTCGAGCAGGTCGGGTACCGCTGTGAGGACTCCGCACTCGCGCTGATCCTCAACCACCAGATCGACATCGCCCGGCTCATCTGCGAGTCGGGGCGCTCGGACCTGATCGAGTCCTACGCCGTCCCCATCGCCCAGGGCCGCTGCGGAGCGGGTATCGCCTACACCGAAGACGCAGACGCCTACTCCTTCCGCACCCTGCTGCACCGCAAAGGCGACGGCTACGTACTCAACGGGCACAAGTCCTACATCACCGGCGGTCTGATCAGCGATGTGTTCCTCACCTACGCCCTGGATGAGTCCGGCGACATGATCGCCTGCCTGGTACAGCGCGACGACCCTGGTGTGACCGTGACGGCTTCGGAGCCGATGGGCATGCGCACGGCCGGCGCGGCCTCCGTCACCTTCGACGACGTGACACTGCCTGCGGGCCGGATACTCGAATCGCGCGACGGGCTCACCCACGCCCAGCGGTTCCTCAGCCTCCAGCGCCTGTGGATCGCGTGTGCCCCCCTCGGCCGGGCCCAGGCCGTCCTGGAGGACTGCGCGGCGCATCTGGCCGGCAGCGTCCGCTACGGCGAGCCGGTCGCCGAACTCAAAAACGTCCAGGCGTCCCTCGGGCGTATGTTCGTGGCCATCGAATCGGCCAGGGTCATGCTGTACCACGCGCTGGGGCGGGTCGCAGCGGGCAACACCGAGCCCGTTTTCGACCCGATCGTCTCGGCCGCCAAGTACTTCGCGATCGAGCAGATCCGCTTCGTCCTCGAACGGGCGCTCGCGGTGCTCGGCGGTCACGGCTACTACGGGACCACGCACCTCGGCAGGTACATGCGCGACTTCGCAGGCCTCACGCTCGCCGCCGGCACCCAGGACATTCTCGAGGTCAACCTCGGCGCCGGTGTGGTGGCACGAGCAGGACGCCCCTCCCGCGCACCGCACGGCTCCCCCACCACCGAGCACTGAACGCATCGGCGATGTCACCCGCCCTTCAACCATCGCTAGAAAGAGGCCCTACCCATGACGTTCGAATTCAACGGGATGCTGCTGCGTTTGGCCGACAGCCAGCGCTCCGTGTCCTTCGCGGCCACCACGTTCAGCGGGGTGCTGGAGGAGCTGACGGCGAAGTATCCGGCCATGAAGCGGATCTTGCTGGACAACTCCGGGCAGCTGCGCCGCGCCCACCGCGTGGTACTCAACGGCGAGTTCATCAACCACCCCGACGGGAACCTGCCGTTGGCAGAAGACGATCACGTCGAGTTCTTCAGTGCGATCGCCGGCGGATGACCACGACGGAGTGCCGGTGAACACCGCGGATCAACAGGCCCTGGCCTGGGGAACCCGGCCCCGGGACTGGGCCGCTGTGCAGGAGCCGACCATACGACCGGTCATCCACTCGGTACTCGAGGAACTGGGCCCGTGGCGGGGCAGGGCCCTGTTGGACATCGGCTGCGGCGCGGGCGACTTCACGGGCCGCGCCGCCGCCCTGGGCGCCGTGGTGAGCGGCCTGGACGTGTCCGCAGCACTGATCGACATCGCCCGGACACGCCATCCCACGGGAGCGTTTCAGGTCGCGACCATGGAGAAGCTGCCCTTTCCCGACGGGGCGTTCGACGTCGTGACCGCGTTTAACTGCCTGCACTTTTCGACCGACCCCCAGCGCACGGTCACCGAGGCGCTCCGGGTCGTGCGGACCGCGGGCAGCATCGTGATCGCGACGTGGGGCCCACCGAATGAGTGTGACGCCTTCACCTATCTCCTCGACCTCGGCGCACTCATGCCACCGCCCGATCGAGGGGACGACCAGCTGGACCCGTCCGACGTCGACGCGTTCAGGCGTCTACTGGCCAGGCCCGGCCTGACTCTCTCAGCCTGGCGGGTGGTTCCCTGCCCGTGGAAGTACCCCGACCTTGCTACGGCTCTGCGCGGGCTGCTTTCCACGGGCCCGGCTGCCGAAGCCATCAACCACTCGGGATACGGGCGGGTCGCCGAAGCCATTGCCGAGTCGATCGCGCCCTACCGGCGCGGTGACGGTTCGTACCTGCTGAATAACACCTGCTACTACCTGATCGCGCACGTCTCGTAGAAGGACGCAACGCCATGATGTGTACCTGCCGTGCCCACACCGCCCTGTATGGCCCGGCCGATGACGAAAAGCCAGGCCCGTTCAACGTCACAGTGGTCCGGGATGATTTCCCGCTGCTGCGGTCCCGCTCGACGGGAACCACGCCCCTGGCCTACCTCGACAGCGCAGCCACCTCCCAGAAGCCTACGGTCGTCCTTGACGCCGAGTACGACTACAACGCCCACCACAACGCCAACGTGCACCGCGGCTCCCACGCCCTCGCCCGGGAAGCAACCGAACTGTTCGAACGTTCCCGCGACGTGGTCGCCGACCTGATCGGTGCTGACCGCGACGAGGTCGTGTTCACCCGCAATGCGACCGAGGCCCTCAACCTCCTCGCCTACGCCATCGGCAACGCCTCGACAGCCGATCGGCCGTTTCGTTCACTGGCCATCGGGCCGGGTGACACGATCGTGGTCACCGAAATGGAACACCACTCCAACCTGATGCCCTGGCAGGAACTATGCCGCCGCACCGGGGCGACACTACGGTGGCTACCGCTCACCGATGACGGACGCCTCGACCTATCCGGGCTGGACGAGATTGTCACCGAACGGACCAAGATCCTCACCTTCACCCACCAGTCCAACCTGTACGGCACCGTGAACCCGGTGCCGACTCTCGTCCGCAGAGCCCGGCAGGTCGGGGCGCTCACCGTACTGGACGCCTGTCAGTCGGTACCCCACATGCCGGTCGACGTCGTTGCTCTCGGCGTGGACTTCCTCGCATTCTCCGGACACAAGGCCTGCGGCCCGACAGGTGTCGGGGTGCTGTGGGGCCGCAAGGCCTTGTTGTCGGCTCTTCCGCCGTTCATGACCGGCGGCGAGATGAACGGCGAGGTCACCATGGCCCGTTCCAGCTACGCCGAACCGCCCCGCCGCTTCGAGGCCGGCACACCGATGATCGCCCAGGCGATCGGACTCGCCGCAGCCTGCCGCTACCTCAGCAGAATCGGGCTAAGCCGCATCGCCGCGCACGAGCATGCCCTGACCAGCCGCGCGCTCTCCGCGATGGCGGCGGTACCCGGGCTTCGGATCATCGGCCCGTCCGACACGTTCATGCGGGGCCCCGCCCTCTCCTTCGCACTCGAAGGCCTGAACCCGGCAGCGGTCGGCACCCACCTCAACGAGAGGGGAATCGCGATCCGGGTCGGGAACCTGTGCGCGCAACCCGCTTGCGGCCGGTTCGCGCTCGCAGCCACGACCAGGGCTTCATTCCATCTCTACACCAGCACGGAAGAAGTGGACCGATTCACGGACGCACTCGCCGAGATTCGCTGTACCGACTCCGTCCTCACTTCAGGCTGACAGCAGCCGATGACGCCAGCATCCGACCAGCCATTCTACGACACCGACGGCATTTCCCATGGAAACAGGCTCCGCGACCGCCCGCTGGACTGCTATTACTCAAACCTCAGGTTTGCCGAAATACAGTAGACGGTGTCAGGGCCGTCGGTGACTGCCAGCTGAAATTTCGCCGCAGTGCCAGCGGGAATGGTGCTGAACTCTGGCGGCAGATAGATCGTGATGGTCGTGGTGTTCGGCCCGGCCGGGCTCGGCGCACCCGAGTAGCCGGTGCCATAATTGCCCTTGATTCCGTCCCCCGCGAGGAAGAAGTATGCTCGCGCATCGGCGGTCAGCGGGGCGAGGAGGTCGCCGGTCACGACGATTGAGTTTTCGTGGTTGGCCGATAAGGTCGGCGGGTCGAAGTACACGTCCGTGACGGTCTCAGTGTGCGCGACCCCTTGACGACACTTGACCCAACTTGCCGCCTGGGCCGGGGCTGCGATGAAAGGCGCTAACAGTCCTGCAGCCACAATGGCAGCCGCAGCACCTGTTCGCAACGTAGGCATTGTTCCCCCTGGACTCCACTTTCCGAAAACAGGTTGAGAGCGGGCCGAACGTCTATCACATCCTTTGGGACAACAAGCGGCAGCGCGTGAAGCAACAAGGTGCTGCACGCCCACCAAGGACAACCCGCCAGGAGCGAGAAAATGACTCTGTAGGCGGATCACCCAGGCAGTTATCTGGCACCCGGGCCGGATGGGTCGCGAAGTAGTCTCGTAGTGGCGACGCTGAGAAAGCAGGTCGCAGGCGTTTTTTTGAAATTGCGCACCAACGACCGTATCGCCGAATTCTCCGACTTGCCCTGCCCTTTCCCTTGCTTAGGTTAGCTCCCCAAATTGCAACGCGCAGACTTCTTACAGATTCCCCAATGAATCTAGAGCGGTCGATATTATCTTTTTCAATTCGAAATTTTCATAGGATGGGACTTCATCACTATGGGAGGGCATCATGCGTCGAGCACTGTCTGTATTAGCGCTGACGATCTGCGCCGTCACAGTCCTGTCGACTTCCGCTGCGCACGCGGGCGGTGAAGAGAGCGCGCCACGGGTCCTGAGAGTTTCTTGTCTCGGAACGGGCGCGACCAGCTACACCCCGGGGGTCACCCTGACGGCCAGGAATATCACAGCTGCCAGCAGCGGCAGTCTCACGGCGTGCATCGGTGACGCCGCCGTCACGGGAGGGACCTTCACCTCCTCCAGCAGCGGCATGCTGGCATGCACCGTCGGCCAGCTCGAGGGCAGCGCGGAGGTAACCTGGCTTCCGGTGAACGAAACCAGCACCATCACCTACTTCACGACCCGGTCGGTGCGACCTCTCGGTGAAACGGTCGCAGTCACCACAGGGACGGTCTCCGCGGGCCGCTATCTCGGCGGCACCCTCGCGGTGGTAGCGGTGATCACCACCGGGACGCCCACAGCGTGCCTGACGGCAACAGGAGTCGAGTCCGCAACGGGTGCCGGCACTTCCACCGTGTTGGGATAGGGGCTCGCGACGACAGATGGGATCGAAGAGAAGCGCAGGAGGTGGGTCAACCGGTCCGGTGCCTCATTGCCGGCGGCCCCCACCTCCTCACGTCCAGGCCGCCGGGGCGCAGCTGCGGGGAGCCCCGACTCAATGCGAACCCGCCGGCCAAGATGATGACAGACCCGAGATCCGGTTCTTTGCAATCGATCGAATCCGTTCCCTGACTGTCCCGCGACAGGGCCGCTGTGTAGATGACCGAAGTGCATGGTTCCGCACACGAGTGCCACGAAGGGCATGACATGCGTACCGTCCTGGATGACATCTCCCTCCGCGCGCACGAGGCCCCTCGTCGGGTCGCCCTGGCGTTCACGCAGGCGGGTGCGGAAGCTTCGGTGACCTACGGGGACCTCCTCGCGCGAGCGGAGGTTCTGGCTGGCGGCATGGCCGAAGCTGGCTGCGAGCCCGGGTCGCGCATTGTTCTCGCCTGTCCCCCGTCCCCGAACTTCTACGCGATGGCACTGGCCGTCGTCGGCAGTGGGATGCAGCTGGTGTTGATCGACGGCGGGATGAACCCTCGACGGCTTCTCGGCGCCCTGTACGTCGCCCGGCCGAAGGTGGTCATCGCCGAAACGGCATCCCAACTCCGGATGCTGTCACCGCCCGAACGTGGGCCTGTCCGGCGGTGGTTCGTCGATGACCTGCCTACCGGACCGCGGACGCGATGGGGCGATGGTAGTGACGAGGACACCGTCGCGGTCGTGAGCTTCACCAGCGGCAGTACTGGCCGCGCGAAGGGTGTGGTGCGCACGCACGGGATCCTGCTTGCTCAAAACCGCGCGCTATCCGCGCACCTGCCCTATCGCGACGGGGACGTCGACATGACGTGCTTCCCGGTTGTGGTGCTGCACAACCTCGCGTGCGGTGTGACGACCGTGCTGCCCCCGATCGACTTACGCGAGCCCGGTCAGGTCGACCCGGGCGCGGTGTGCGACGTCGTGCGACGACACGGCGTGTCCACCATCTCGGCGGCGCCCGCGTTCGTCGAGGCTCTGGCCGACCATGGCGACCCGTTGCCCTCTGTGCGTCGAATAGCTGTCGGTGGCGGGCCGGTGCCGCGGCCGCTGTGCGCGAAGATCGTCCGGACGTTCATGGCGGCGGAGACGCTGGTCGTGTACGGGTCGACCGAGGCCGAGCCGATCGCCCACGTCACGATGGCCGACGTACTACGTGATGACCACCCGGGGCTGCTGGTCGGTACACCCGTGGAGGAGGTCGACGTCGCCCTGGTGGACCTTCCGGCTCGGCTGGATCGCGTCGTGCCCGCTGGTTGGATCCGCTCGCTGGGTGCCCGGACGGGTGAGGTCGTGGTGCGCGGTGCCGTGGTGAGCCGTGTCTATGTCGGTGATCCTGAGGCGGTCGCTACGAATAAGGTTCGTGAGTCCGACGGCACGGTCTGGCATCGCACGGGCGACATTGCCCAGTTGGATCCTTCGGGACGGCTTCGGCTGCTGGGTCATACGGCGGACGTGGTCCGTCATGCCGGACGCGACCTGCATCCGCTGATGATCGAAGCTGCGCTGGCCGAGGTGCCCGGGGTTCGCCGCACAGCTCTCGTCGCCCATCGCGGCGCGCCAGGAGGTGAGGTCGCTGTTGTGGTGGCCGTAGACAGCGCTGTGGAGCGTGTGCGGGAGCGCCTGCGCACCGAAGGCCTCGCTGGTCTGCCGGTCCGCGTCATTGACGCCATTCCGACCGATCCGCGCCACAACAGCAAAGTCGATCGGGCAGCACTGCGTCGGGCACTTTCGCCTTAACTTCGGCACCCTACTTAGCTGGAAGTGAAGTGGAGCATCCCCCCGGTGGGTCTACCGGGGGTTCCGCGTGCTGGTGTGTCTGTTAGGGGCAACCAGTGACGGTGCCCGCGACATAGCGGTATCGGCAGGTGTCGGTGCCGTTTCCGCCGTCGAGGGTGCCGTAGACGGTGGTGTCGCCGTTGTCGCGGGCGCCGATGGTGTCGTCGCCGTCACCACCGTTGACGAGGCCGCCGCCGTCGATGTATTCGACGGTGATGGTGTCGGCGCCGTCGCCGGCGTCGAGGCTGCCGCGGTAGATGCGGAAAGCGGTGATGGTGTCGTCGCCGCCGTCGCCTCGGACCGCTCCGTTGGTCCATTCGTCGGGCAAGCCGAGGAAGCTGATCTCGATATGGTCATTGCCCGCGCCGCCGCTGACGGTGCCGTTACCGACATACGTTTTAGATAGGCTCCCGATGGTGATGATGTCGTCGCCGTTGTCGCCGTTGACGACAGATTCGTTGTGAACGGCCGGCGCGAAGAGGGTGTCGTTGCCTTCACCGCCGTTGAGCGTCGTTTTGAACTGCTCGTGGGGAGCGGCGTAGAGGTTGATGGTGTCGTCGCCGTCGTCGCCGTTGAACGTGACCCCCGAGACGTCGAAGGCGCTCATGGTGTCGTTGTCGTCGTCGCCGTTGATGGTGCTGTCGGACAGTTCGCCCCAGAACTTGACGTTGTCGGCACCGGGGCCGGCGTTGACAGTGATGCCTGAGTAGCTGGCGGACCCGTTGTCCGGGGCCTTGAACTCGATGGTGTCGTCGCCGTTGCCGGAGTAGATGGTGATGTTGGTGGCGACGATGCCGCTGTCGCGCGGCTCGTTGAAGATGATGTCGTCGTCGCCGTCGCCGGCGTAGATGGCAAATCCCTGCACGCCGGCCGTGCACTGGATGAGGTCGGATTCGTCGGTGCCGTGGATGCGGCCGTCGATGACCTCGGCGGGATCACTGTCGATGGTGCAGGCGCCGGCGGCGTGTGCGGGACCGGCGACGAAGGCCAGACCCGCGGTGACGGTGAGCACAGCTACGGCCAGCACACCCATCCGACGGCCGCGGGGAAGGCGACCGCGACGCGGGTGGAGTGAGTCGCTGTCGGTCATACCGATTCCCAGTTTGTAGTTGTCCATATGCGAAGCGTAACTACCTGGGGGGAGGTTGTATTGATTCCAGCGAAAAGACCTGCCTTGTAGCGAATCCGCCTGCCAGCACGCTGATCCAGAAGAAACGTTGTATAGCCCGCATCCACGTTAGTCCAGCGGCTAGCGCGTACCTAGCGTGAAGTGGTCTCCACAAGTCAGACCAACACGAGAGAAGTCGGCCGTGGCCGGCGAGTTCGCGTGTCAGGAAACGACAGACCCCACACCTCGGGTCAGGGAGATCCTGTCATTGCGGGAGTCGCACCGAGTACAGCCCATATTCGCGTAATGCGACAGAATTAGTGGGGCACAGCAAACGACTGGCGTTGTCTTCGCGGATGAGCGCGCCCAGGTACTCGTCACAACGGGAAGCACCGTGGTGGAAGGTCCACGCCACGAGGGCTTTGGCCAGTCCGCTGCGGCGATGAGCGGGGTGCACAGCCAAGGTTTTGATGATCGCGCAACGGTTGCCGTGTCCCAGGATCTGCGGCCCGTGTCGCTGGAAGTCCAGGTCGTCGGGTCGTATCCGAGCGGTACCCGCTCCCTGGACGATCAGTGGGCCGTAGTGGGGGTAGGCGAGTAGAAAGCCGACGATCTCCCCGCCAGGGCCTTGGGCGAGCACGCTCAAATCTCCCCAGACGCGGCGCAGCATGTTGGCTCCAAACGCCGCCGCGAACTCCGGAAGGTCGGTGGGTGTGAAGGCGAAGTTGTCTGCGAAGGCGGCGTTGACGAGCTGGTGAAGCTCGGCGTACCGGCTCAGCCACTGGGCGCCGGAGACGCTGCTGAAGCGGTAGCCATCGGCTTCCAGCCGGCGTTGGTGCGGTTGATAATGGGCGAGTGCGGCACGTGCGCCCCGACTGTCGAAGCGCCACGTCTGGTACCGCTGCTCGAGCCTTAGGCCTAAAGCTTGCAGTCGAGGGCCGTACCACGTCGGGGTGTATGGTTCGCCCGCAAAAGGCAGTCCGTCTGGTTCTGCCGACAGGAGCACGCGATAGCCGAACGCCGTTCCGAAGTCGATCGGCCCGTACAACCGGGCGGCACCGGCGGCCGTTGCCCATTCGATGATGCGCGAGAACAGCCTCCGATCGGCGTCCATGTCCCCGGCGCTCTCCCAGTAGCCGAAGAAGGCGCAGGCTTCCCCTCCGACGCGGCATGCCGGGTCAAGGAAGACGGCGGCGCGTGCGCGCCCAGCTAGGCAGAATGTTCTCGCCGAGCGTGCTTCGTGCCACCGGTTGGCGGCGGAGAAGGCATGAGCTACCTGGGCGGGCTCCTCGGGTATCCAGGCCGGATCGGAGCGGTAGATCTGATGCGGAAGGCTGAGAAACTCGTCGGACACACCCGCCACGCCCGGGCGTTCAAGGATCTCGTCTGTCCGATGGCCGGACCCGCGCGGTGCCGCCATCAGTCGTCGTCCTCCAGCGACAGCAGGTGCCACAGGGTGCTCACGGCTCTATCGACGAAGCCGTAATGGCGGAAGGTGTGGGCCATCAGGTACTGGCCGAATCGGTTGATCGCCAGGTCGTAGAGAGACAGTGTGTAGCCGCGCCGCCACGTGACGGGGTCGAGCACGAGGCCGCTGGCCTGCTCGAGGGCCAGGCGGTGACACTCGATGAGCCGGTTGACCTCTGACTTCTCCGTCTGGCTGTTCAGTACGAAGCACAGCAACTCCGCCAGGTCGTGCTGCGGCACTCCGAGGGTGGCCAGTTCCCAGTCGTAGGCGCACAGGCGCTGTTCAGGTCCGAGGGGGCGCAGGCAGATATTGCGCGGGTTGAAGTCGTTGTGGATGAGGGTTCTTGGCATGCGCTCGAATTCGGTTGGCCACTGGTCGGTTGTGGCGACGATGGTCTGCCAACGTTTTTGGATGTCGTCGTCGATGAGTTCCGGGAACTCAGCTGCCGCGTGCGCGGCCAGTGCCTCCCAGAGGGGTTTCATCTCTGCGAGGTCGGCGCTGGTGAGTATCGTTCCGATCCACCGCTGTCCTGCCAGTTCGCGTTCGCGTCCGAGCCAGATCGAGTGGATTTCGGCGATGCCCCGCAACGCGACCTCGATCGACTCGGCTGTCCAGTCGGTAATGTCGTCGGCGGTGTCTTTGAGCCGGACATCGGAGAGATGTTCCATGATCACGACGTACGCTTCACGATCAGCGTCGGCTATGGTGCCGTGTATCCGTGGCACGTGACGCGTCCAGCGCGGATCGGTCTGTCGGTAGGCCCCGATCTCACGGGCGTGACAGCCGGCGAAACCCGTGCGCCCACGGAAGCGGGGGTACTGCGTGGCCAGCGCTCCCCCACACAGCGACGCCATGGAACTGGCAATGAGCTCGACCTCGTCATCGAGGGGTTTGACCTTCACCACCACGTCGAGTTGTTCGCAGCCGACACCGCTGCCGCGGTAATGCACTCGAAGCGGCAACAAGCCCAGGAGCTTGTGCGTCTTTCCTGCCGCCAGCTCCGTGATGATGCTGGAGCCGACTACCCCGTCGAGCGGATCGACGGCTTGGGCCACCAGCGCCCTGTCCCTCATCGAGTCGCGCAGGAACGGTTCGAAGAACGCCGCGTCGAGTTCTTCACGCCGGAGATGGCGAACCGGACGGTTGCGGCCGAGTCGCTCATGTGCCGACACGAACTGGCCACTGACCACTGCGGCTAGTGTCGACAGATCCAGCGCCAGACAGAACCCGGCGATGATCTCGGCCAGCCGGAACGCCTTGCCTGTGCCGGCACAGCCCATCATTTCCAGCAGAGCGTTCTGTGCCGGAAGGTGGGTGCCCCCGCCGACCGTGCCGACGACGAGGCCGGGAAGGGTCATGCTGGCGTGCAGGCCATCGGAGTGCACCTGTACCTGGAGATGTCCGAGGCTGGATTCGTGGACACACGCGATGTCCTGGCCAGTCGCTGTGAAGGTCGCGGCGATGACGTTGGCGATGTTGATGTTGTACCCGACCATACCGACGTGGATCGCACTCGCGGTGGCAACCTGGTGGGCCAGCGCCATCGCCTCCGGCGTCGTCTTGAGCAGGCGCTCGCACGTCTGGCGGTCGATCAGGCACTCGGCGATCACGCGGATGCCGCGTCCGGTCGTGAACGACTGATGGCCGACCTTCTTGTCGCCGCTCATGTTGCTTTCGATGTAAAAGTGCTCGATCTCGATGTCCGGCAGTGGTTGCGCCGTCCGCATCAGCCACTGGGCCGCATGCCAGGTGCAGGAGGTCGTCATGTTCTGGCCTGCGGCGTCACCTGTCTCGTAGGTGAAGTAGACGTACACCACTCGGCCGATGATGACCGGCTCCACGGAGATGAGGCGCGCGTGCTGGGAGACACGGCCGGCCTCGGCCTTCAGCTCGTCGTGATGATCGCGGACGAGGTTGGCGAACGTGAAGGCACCGTCGAGGCTTGTCACCGCGAAGGCCGGCACGCGGGTCATGCGCTGCCCAAGGACCCGCGTCCTGACCCCACCGGACCTCGAGACGGCGATGGCGCCGCGGGTCGCTGACGCCACGAGGGCACCCTCGCTCGTCGCGAACGGAGCATAGACGTGGCCCGAGACGTACTCCCCCCGGATCTCCAGCGGGCCGGCGATACCGACCGGAACCTCGACGGCGCCGATCAGGTTTTCGATGTTGCCGGTCAGACGCGCGGCGTCAAGACGCGTCTCCTGCAATGCCGTCAACGGCGCTGCGCTGTTGTGACGAGCGAACTCCAGGCGCCGTAGCCGGGCGTCCTCGGTGTAGTGACCGCGATCGGGAATCATCGGCACCTGCACCACGACTGCCGGGTCCAGCGGAACGGGAGCTACTACAGCGGTCATCTAGACGGCGCCCTCTCTGAGTTTGAAGAGTTTCGACAACAGAGGGCGTCATTCAAGCTTTTCTTCCACGTGGAACTGGCGATAGAAGAACGCACGATCTCGTTGCCACAGGGATGTCGCGAGTTCAGGGTGAGATCTCAGTTGCCCACGTTGAGACGCCGAAGGCGAGCGTGGGATGAACAGATTCCAAAGACACATCCGGCCAGCCGGACGGAGCTTCGCCGCCAGCTTCTGAAAGATCCCGTCGGTCTGAGTATCGGACAGGTACTCGAACAGGTCCGACAGGTTCACCTTGCTGTATCGCCCGGCCTCGACCTCGTCCAAGTGGTCGGCCAAGTCGCCGGTGATGATCTCCACCCGGTCCACGAGGGCGCGCAACCGTTCGAAGTTGCCGCGCCGCAGATACGAGGGACTGAGTTCAAGATCACGATAGGTCCCGGTGAGGATGTACTCCAGGTAGAAGTTTCCACGGGCCGGGATCAGGGTGCACGCGTCACGGAACCGGCTCCAGAGCAGTTCGGTCACGTCAGCGGAGCCGACATAGGTGAACTGCGTGCGGTCGCGGCCGTCTCGGGCCAGCGCGTCACGACTGAAGTACTCACTGAAGGACGCGCGGAAGGAGGGGGTGTCGAAGTGGCGCGCGAACAGCGCCCGCTGCGCGTCTCGATCATCCAGCGAGAGGAGGTGCGCAACGGCCGCACCCGGAATCAGGCGGGCGACGTGCTCGCGCTGGAAGCCCTGCAGGTAGCGCTCGAGGCGGCCGATATGCATGACGCCCTGAGCGAGATCTGCCGGTCTTTGGTCCCAGTAGCGCTTCGATTTGGCAGAAAGGGTTCCGCGGGCACGCTGGTACAGCGCGAGGCGGTCATCTCCGTCACGGGCGCCGATCAGGCAGGCGAATTCGTTGTACCGAAGCGTGCGGATGCCGGCGACCTTGAGGTCAATGAGCGCCGACTGGGCGGGGTTGAGATCAATGGCAGTGATCCCTCGCGGTTCATCGAGCAAAAGGGCGAGAACGTTGCACCCCGCGCTGCCGATGGACAGAACGTCGTCATCAGGTGTGACAGCAAGCCCGGCGCGCAAGACGTCGCTGTCCTCCCACACCTGGGCGTAGCGAACGATATCTGAAGACCGTGCGACGTGGGCAAAGTCGGCTGCCGTTTCCACGGCCGCGCTATCGGTCATGTGGACTCACTTCTCACATTCCTCCGACGGCACGGCCCGCCTGTTGTTCAACTTGGACGTTCCCACATCCGATACACTACATTTCGCATGAATTGCCAGGGGAGAATCATGGTAAATCGCGTCGACTTGTCCATGCTTGAGGATCCGAGTGTGCGTCGCGACCCCTACCCAGTGTGGGCGGCGCTGCGGGAGAACTCGCCTTTGTTCGTGGCCGACGGTGACGCTGTCATCGTCGCCAAACACCAGCACTGCTCCCAGATTCTGCGCGACCCGAACGTGAGCAGTAACCGAGCGGGTTCGCGGCTGGCGGCTCGGTGTCCCGAGGTGGGGCGACCACGCAGCGGGCTATCGTTTCTGGCGATGGACCCTCCAGACCACACCCGGCTGCGTCGTTTGGTTTCTGCGGTCTTTACCCCCCGCGCGATCGCGCAGCTGGAACCGCGGATCCGCAGCATCACCGATCAGCTACTGGCCGGACTGCCACTCGAAGGCGGTACGGCCGAGTTGATATCCCTGGTGGCACACCCGCTTCCAGTACGGGTGATCTGCGAACTGCTTGGGGTGCCAATCGCCGACCGAGAGGCGTTCAAGGATTGGTCGGACAGGGTCGTTCACGCGCTGGATGCGAAGATCGATACCTTCGACGGCGCGGCGATCGCCGACGGCGAGACCGCCTTCGACGAGCTGACCGCATACTTCCAACGCCTCGTCGCCCAACGCCGAAAGCACCCGGCCGACGACCTGCTCACAGCCCTGATCGCAGAGGGCGACGCCAGCGGCGCGCTGACCGAGTCGGAGCTCTTATCTGTCTGCATCCTCTTGCTGATCGCCGGCCACGAGACCACGACGGGTCTTATCGGCAACGGCGTCCTAGCCCTGCTACAACATCTCCACCAGTGGCGGAAGTTGGCCGAAAATCCGGACCTGGCATCAGAAGCGGTAGAGGAAGTGCTGCGCTACGATCCACCCGTGCAGGTATCGGGACGGGTTGCTCGCGGATCGATGCGACTGGGCGGCCTTGAGATCAGTGACGGAACAGTGCTGAAACTCCTTCTCGGCGCGACCGGCCGCGACCCAGCGGCCTTCCAAGATCCCGACCGGTTTGACATCACCCGACCCACACCGCGGCACCTCGCGTTCATGGCAGGACCACACTTCTGCCTCGGTGCCGGCCTGGCCCGCCTGGAAGCGCGAGTAGTCCTCGAAACTCTCACGCGACGCCTGCGTGGCGCGCGGCTAGTCGAACAGACTCTGACGTACACCGCGAACACCGTCATACGAAGCCCCGCACGACTCGAATTCGAGTTCGGGTCCTACGCGCCCACCGGAATCAACTGAGTGAGATGACGCCGGCCCGCGCCAGCCCGACCGGAAACGGACGTGATGAGGCAGGTAGCCGCATCGGCGTACGGGTGCCGCTGATCAGAGCAGACGGCAGCCAAGATGGCGACGAAGAAGGCCCCGCGAAGCGTGCACGCACGAGCGCCTGACCAGAGCTGAGCCCGTGAACCTGGCGTCAGCCACGGGCGGGTACGGTCGCGGAAGTAGGTGCTCTCGTTGCTGGATCCGGCCGGGCCCTGCTCATCGTGCACGACCAGCTGACTCGGCCGATCTTCCGACGTCGTCTACGCCGGCCGCGATTCTCAGGAACACCCGGGCACTACCCCGGCCCCTTCCCCCCGGCGAGGAGAGCCAGGTCGTCAACCGGCGAAGGTGGACACCACCACGCGGAGCTTGTCAGCCAGCATCGCTGCGG
This sequence comes from Longispora urticae, assembly GCF_053902585.1. NCBI lineage: Bacteria > Bacillati > Actinomycetota > Actinomycetes > Micromonosporales > Micromonosporaceae > Longispora > Longispora urticae. Next base: position 264,176 of record NZ_JAQZSH010000029.1, on the reverse strand, counting down.
TAAGGTCGCGTGGATCGTCGAAACCGCCACAGAGGTGCAGGACCTGGCCTTCTTTGCGAGCCAGTTCCCTCCACGCGGCGGAGGTGGGCAGGTCCCCGGTGTACCAGAGGACCTCCCCGGTGCCGTCCGGGTGTGGTTGCGCGACTTCGAAGTGGGTGCCGGCAAGGCGGCGCGCCAGCCGGGGCGCGGGGTCGCCCAGGCGGCCATGTCGAGCATGCTGCACCAGCCGAACAAGTGGCTCTTGTCCAGCCAACCGTCGCTTGACAGCAGTTCCCCGCCCGGGCCGAACACCCGGAGCTTGTGATGATGTACGTAGGCGACCGCCGCGTACGCCTTGAGCTGCACGGCGACCGCGCTCATTCCGGTGGGAATCCCCTGGACGTCCGGGACTCGCTGGTCATCAGAAGCCATCGCTTCTCCTGGTATAGATCGTGGACTGCGGCGAACAGGTCCAACGGGCGGAAGCTCGCGTACCGGCTGGGCAGCACGGCGACGGCCCGCCCGACGGCCTCGCAGACGGCGAGCGCGCGATTTCTGGGGAACCGCCGCCTGCCCCTTCGGTCATCCTGCACGCGTATATAGACGCCATCACTTCAACATAAAGGCTTCCCTGCACCCTCTCGCATGTCAGCGCGAAGGCCATCCGTTACTTCCCCCAAGGCGCCTACCCGACATCGCGGTCCTCACCCCCCGAGGCCCGTACGTGTCGGTGTCCTTTCCGGGCCCGGCCTCCTCGGTGGGCAGCCCATGCTCGTCGTGCACTACGAGCAGACTCGGAAGCTCACGACGCGCGGCCCGGCGGCCCGTGCCGGCCGCGTCGATTTTGAACCCGTGCTCTGCGAACACGGACTTCCCGTGACGCTGCTGCCAGGTGTCGCCGGACGTTGTCAGTTGGCGTCGACCGTGAACGGCGTCGTCGACACCGAGGCCCGGGGCCGCGTAGCCGACGCCGATGTGGAAAGCCTTTCCGGAACTGCGGCCGAGTCGCCATCGACGGCGAACGGGTCGATCGCCGGGCGGGCCAGGACGGGCCGGGATGCGTTCTGAGTGCTCATCAGCGAACCTTCCTCTCATATGCCAAGCCATAGCGGCGCCGCACGGTCGACGCGTTGTCACCGGCGGCCGGACCGGCGCTGCGCAATTACCCTGTCAGGCACCTACCAAATCGTGCAGTACACAGGTGGTGTGATCGGCGGCCGGATGGTGTCAACTACCGGGGCGGGTCACGGTCGTGGTCGTGTGCCACCCCGAGCGGCTGGTCACACACCGGGCCGTCGAGATCACCGAGAAACCCGTCGTTCCACAGGCTCTCGAAGTGGGATTGATGTTCTGTCACCACAGCTGTCAGGTCATCGACCTGCCGCCGTAGCCTCGCCACATCGCCGGCCAGGTCGGAGTTCGTCTGCTCGGACATCGTGTTCCCTCCGGACCAACATCGCCCGGGGTGATCATCATACCGCAGGGATCATTCTCTGCGTATCCACCGATACACCCCCGGTGAGAAGTCGTCTACCGTGCGAAGGAGCGCGGACCTGAGACACGAGTTTCGAACAATCCCGTCCAGCACCAACACCTCGCCGCGTTGGCGGAGTTGTACCCGTACTGATCACCGGCGACTGCCACATGAATGCGGCGAAGTCGGCATTCCCCACTGACCGGAGCACGCGGAGGATTTGAGTCGATGAGCCTGCTACTGCTGAACCTCGAGACGCTGGCCACCGGCGGCGCGATCGGCGACCGCGCCGCCATGATCGCCGTAGAGAACGTGACCGGCCAGACCCCGAAGTGCGTGCCGCCGCGTTCCGGCCGTACCGACACCGCGATCGGCATCGACCTACTGATGGGAGTGGGCCGCACCGGCGAAGAAGCGCGCGCGCTCCTGCCCGCGTACTGCACCGCCCTGCGGGCCGCTTCCCACCACCTCATGGATCACTACACCGCACCAGCCCGTGTCCAACCTGGCGTGCACGCCTTGCTCGATCGCATCGACGAGGACGACATCGCCGCCGGGCTCATCACTGCGGACCTCAAGGACATCGCGATCGGCAAGGCCTGCGGCGTGGGCCTGTACCACGTGGCCGACTGGGAGCTCGGCGCCTACGGCGAGGACGCCGAAACGTTCACGGACCTCATCGCTCTGGCGATCCGACGCGCCCAGGGCATCCGCCACGAGGTCATCACCCCGCAGAGCACCGTCGTCGTGGGCGACACGCCAGCGGCCATCGCCGCCGCCCAGGAGGCAGGCGCGCTCGGCGTCGCGGTCACGACCGGCGCGTTCACCTGGCACGAGTTCGCCACCGCGGATCTCATCCTGACCGACCTCTCCGGCGATGAGGCCCTCGACGCGCTCCTTGACCTGACGCTGCGCTCCAGCTGACGAAGTCCACCAGGGCCTTGGATCAGGCCCCACGGCGGCATGCTGCTGCTCGCGGCTCCACCTTCGTGCCTGTGGGCCGGCGGGTCATTCTCGGGCGCGGACGTTTCGGCGAGCGGTGTCGGACCAGCCCCGCACCACCTGCGGTGTGACACCGGCGGTCGCGGCGATCTCCGCCCGGGACGGGGCCCGGCCGAGGATGGCCAGGCAGTCCTCGCTCCATCGGGCCGCCGAGTCCGCGTCGAACACGCCCCGACGGCCCCCGTACGCGACGCGCACCGCTTTGAGGTAGAGCTTGTCGCCTTCAGCGAGAAGCGCGGCCACGATGCGGCCTACCCCTGTGGTGCGGGCCTGCGGTACCCCGGTGACCTCGTAGACCGCCCCCCGCCAGCGCTTCAACCACCGCACAGGGTCGGTTCTCCGGTCGCCCGCCGCGTCAGCGACCAGGTGCCGGATCACCGGCCCGAGCATCGCGACAGCCGCCTCGCGAAGCCGATCCTCTTCCTCACCCTCAAAAGTAGACATACACGGCATTGTAGACAATCCTGAGCACGGTCGCCCGTACGCGACCGGCGCGCCCGGCTTCCACCGCGCTCCGGGAGCCCGGCTGCGCGTCGGGCATTGCGCAGCCGGGCGCGTTGGCGGAGGCCCACTCAGCCTGGGCTGTCCTAGCAGCTGGTGGTGGTGTCTCCTGCGTCTGCGGTGCAGGTGTCGGTGCCGAGTCCGCCGTTTGCGGTGTCGCCGCCAGTGCCGTCCTGGACGTTGATGTTGTCGTTGCCGAGTCCGCCGCTCATGGTGTCGGCGCCTTCGGTGTCGACGAGGGTGTCGTTGCCGTTCTGTCCGTCGAGGTCGTCGTTGCCGGGGCCGCCGTAGATGTGGTCGGAGCCGTTGTCGAACAGGTACAGGATCGACCCGAGGAGCGTCTCGCCGTAGTTGGTGTCGTTGCCGGCCTCACCGTAGAGGTAGTCGGCTCCGTTGCCGCCGCCCATCACGTCGTCGCCGGCGCCGCCGTAGATCACGTCGTCGGCGTTGCCGCCGTCGACGGTGTCGTTACCGGTACCGGCGTAGATGGTGTCGTCGCCGTTGCCGCCGTTGATGGTGTCGTTGCCGCCGAGGCCACAGATCACGTCCGCGCCATTGGTGCCGGTGAGGGTGTCGTTGCCGGAGGTGCCGGTGATGGTGCAGCCGAGGCCGTTGCCGAGGGTGGTGGACTCGGCGTCGGTGTTGTTGCCGCTCACCGGGTCAGACTCCGTCGCCGACACCGTGGCGGTGGCGGTCACGGTTCCTGTGGCCTGCGGTTCGACGGTGACCGTCACGGTGGCGTTCGCGGCGTTGGCGAGGGCGCCGAGGCCGCAGGAGACTGTCGGGGCGGTGACCGTGCAGGAGCCCTGTGACGGTGCGGCCGACACGATCGCGTTCGCGGCCCCGGACAGGGTGAGGGCGGCGGTGACGCCGGTGGCGGCGCTGGCGCCGTTGTTGGTCACCGTCGTGGTGTAGGTGTAGGCGCCGCCGAGTGCGGCCGGGTCGGCGGAGTCGGTGACGGCCACGGCGAGGTCAGATGACGGCGGCGGGGTCTGGGCTGTGTAGGTGCCCTGGCCGTTCTGGACGCCGCTGGTGTCGTAGTTGGTGACCGTGCCCGGGGTCATGGCGGTGCCCTCGGGCGCGGCCGGGTCCATCATGAGCTGGACGCCGATGACGGAGCCGTCGGGCCAGTAGTACCCGAGGGTGTTGATTCCCGTCTCCGGACAGGTCAGGGTCTTGGCGTCACCGCTGACCCCGCATGACAGCGCGCCCGGGCCGCCGTAGTAGGTGTAGGAGTCACGGGTGAAGGTCATGTTCGCCGGCGCGGTGAAGGCGATCTTGCCCACCGAGTCGTTGGCGGTACCGAGGACGAAGGTGACCTCGGAGGTCGCGCCGCGGGCCACGACCGGCACGGTCGGCTGGGAGACGCTGACCGCTGCCTGCGCCGGAACGGCCGTGACGATCAGCGCCGTCACGACGATCGCCGCCGTGGCGGCGATGCGGGCCAGACGACGTGACGCAAGGTGGGACAACCTGGCCGGGATGGCAGGCGAGAAGATGCTACGCAACGTTGCTCCTTGAGCTGGGGCGGACGCGGGTCAGGCCCGATCAGGCCAACCACGAAGTTGGCCGCCCACTGGAGACGCCGTCTGTCGCATGACCTGACAATGCGGCGTCCACCGCCAGGGCGACCGCGTCAGGGTCGGCAACGAACGAAACACAGCGTATATCAACCAACTTCAAACAGTGATCGACAAGTCAGGCAGATCAACGACAAACACCACTCACTCACGCACCGACGCCGACCGCCTACTCCCAGACCTCGACTTCCCGACCGGACAGGCCCGCGGCTCCGCCCTTCACCGACTCGTCCTTCAAGCCCCAGCTCACGTGATCGCCGACGCGCTCGGCTTCCACCAGACCACCGCCACCCGCCAGATCGTCCACGCCGGAGCGACGTGCACGGGTCCGCATGGTCGACATCGGTTGCGCGAACCCCGTCAGGGTCGGGCGTAGCGAGTCGCCGGCGGAGCAGAGAGCAGGATTCATTCATCCCACGCGTGGAGGAGAAGGATGCGCGCTCGCGCTCCGCCGTGCAGTATGTGAAGACGAATCGATATCTGACAATGTCTACCAGTGAGCGACTACTGCCCAAGGGAAAGGCGACCCATGGATTTGAGTCTCGCAGACATCTCCACCAACGGTGGGGGTAGGCCCGTTTCGATCAGGTCGAAGCGCTTCAACTGCTATCTGCGCATGGACAGCAAGGGATATGTCACGCCCTCGGGTCCCGGCGGCGGCGAAGTAAACTGTCAGACCTACGTGGGCAATTTCGAGAAGTTCTTCCTGCGGAAGCAGCCGGACTCGTCATTCTCGATCGAGTCTGCCCGCTTTCCCAACGTTTTCCTGCGCATGGTCGCGTTCGACGTCACCGCCACCACCAGCAACGGTGGCGGGATCGTGAACTGCCAGTTCGGTCGCCCCGACGGAGACCACGAGAGGTTCAAGTTCGCCTACGACCCATCCGGATTCACCATCGGATCAATCACCTTCTCCAACGTCTTTCTGCGCCTGGACGCCAGCGGTTTCACCACCGAAAACCACTGGGGAGGCGGGATCGTGAACTGCCAGTTCGGCGCTTCCGAATACGAGAAATTCCTCATCTCCTGGGCAGATTAGCCCGAGCGGTCCTTGCCTTGCGGCCCTGAGCAGGTAATCCAGGCGGATTCCCGGATCTGATCACGAACGCGATCTCGGGGTGGACCCGTTGGTCGCGCCACAGGACGCAGACGCTGGCCAGCTGGGCGTGCCGAACTCGGCCGACAGACAGCCCCGCAGTCCCGCACCGCCCAGTTCGCTCTCGTGTCCGCGCTCTCTGGGCGGGAGGTCGTCGGGCTCGCGGCCAGTGACGGTGCGGGTCGCCGCGAGCGCGGGTCGCCGGCCGATCACCCCGGCGGCGACCCGCGTTCCGTCCAGATCGAACGCCGAACACTGCGCCGCCCCCCTTTGTTGGTTGATGTGGTCGGTGTCATTGAAACAGCGCGACCCTCATGGACCTTCCTGCTGGGCGGCGCGCGGCCGTGGGGCCGTTCGGTGGGGCGGTCACGGGTGTCGCCTTGCGGTGTCGGCGACCAGGGCCTGTGCTCGGTCGAGTTCGCCGGCCAGGAGGTTCTGCCTCGCGGCGCGCACCGCGGGGTCGGGCAGACGGCGGTGCAAGGCGATCTCGCGGGCGACGAGCAGCAGCAGGTTCAGCGCGTACCCGACTTCGAGTCCGTCGTAGGCGGCCCGGGCGGTGACTGAGGCGCGCAGGGCGGGGCTGCGTGAGCCGATGAGCAGGTCGACGAGCGCCAGGTCGAGTCCTTCGATGTAGGTGCCGACGAACTCCAGGTCAACGAGTGCGACGCGGCCTGTGTCGGGGTCGTGCAGGAGGTTGGCGGGCAGCGCGTCTCCGTGCTGCAGGACACGGCGGTCCCCGACGACGTCAAGGAGTCGCGTCGTCGCACGATGGCCGGCTGCGGACAGCAGCCCGTCGGCGCGGGCCTGCTCGACCCGAGTTGGGTAGTCCCACCAAGGACGGCAGACCTCCGGCAGCGCATCCCAGGTGGCGAAGCCTGCGAGGGCGTCACAGATCGCCGTGGCGGTCCGCTCGTCGACGCCTTCGGCGTACCAGGTGCTCACCGACCCGCACGCCGGGCAGTCGACTGGTGATCGTCAGCGGGCTGGTGCCCATCAGCATAAGTTCGGGGACTGCGGCCGGTGGCGGGTCGGCGATCGCGGCGGCGAGAACTCGGTGTTCGTGCAGGTGCCGGTCGAGCCAGTCAGGTCCTCCGTCGCGGGGCGCGGCGGTGAGCAGCTTGATGATCACGTCCGCGCCTTGGTAGGTGCCCGTGGTGACGAGGGACTTGTCGGTGTGGTGGATAACGTCCCTGACGAGCAGGCCGCCGAGCGGGGCGGTCGCGACCGCCAACTCGGCGAGGTCAGCGGTCAGGTCTCCGCTGGTCCCGAACCACGCGGGCCCGGTGGAGGTGCCGGTGGCTTTCACGAGGTAGGCCGTTCAGCCAGGTAGCCGGAGGCCTGAAGGGAGAACAGCTCCGCGTAGGTTCCACCTGCGGCGAGGAGCTGGTCGTGGGTGCCGTGTTCGACGATGCGGCCGTGGTCGATGAGGTAGATCGCATCGGCCCTGCGGACGTTGGCGAGCCGGTGGGTGATCAGAACAGTGATCTTGTCGCCGCCTCGGGCGATGAGTTCTTCGAAGAGTGCGTGTTCGGCACGGGGGTCGAGTGCGGCGGATGGTTCGTCGCAGATGAGGACGGGGGCGTCGCGGAAGAACGCGCGGCCCGCTGCGAGGCGTTGCCATTGGCCCTGGGACAGTTCCGAGCCGCCCTTGAACTCCTTGTCGAGGAGGGTGGTGTAGCCGTTGGGGAGTTCTGTGATCATGTCGTGGGCGCCGGCCCGGCGGGCGGCGGTCTCGATGTGGTGCTGGGTGGTGGGCTGGTGGTGGCCGCCGATGCGGATGGCCTCGCGGGCGGTCAGGGGCCATTGGGCGACGTCCTGGCCCACAACGGCCAGGTGTTCGCGCAGCTGGGCCGGCGCGAAGTCGACGGTGTCGACCCCGTCCCATAGGACGCGGCCCGTGGTGGGGCTGTAGGTGGCGGCCAGGAGTTTGGCCAGGGACGACTTCCCGCCGCCGTTGGGGCCGACGAGCGCGATGGTCTGGCCGGCGCGGATGGTCAGACTCACCCCGTCGAGGGCCGGGCGTTCGGTGTCGGGATACGTGAGGGTGACGTCGCGAAGTTCGATCTCGTGAGGTGCCGGCGCGGTGTGGGTGCTGGTGCGTTCGGCGCGGGCGAGGGTGCGTTCGCGGACGTCGGTGAGGTCGCGGACGTAGAGGGCGTTCTCGTAGAGGCTGTTGATCGCGAAGACGAGGTTGGAGAACGCGCCGTTGCCGGCCTGGATGGCGAACACCGCCGCGCCGGCGACCGCCAGGGGCAGGCTGCCGTCGTTGAGCAGGACGCCGAGGAGCATGTACACGCCGCAGATCCCGATCCCGGTGCCCATCGCCCCGAGGGTGCGGGCCCGGGCCTGCTGGCCGGCGACCTGCAGGTCGGTGGTGACGATGCCGCCAAGGAGTAGGCGGTAGCGGTCGAAGAGGTAGCCGCCGAGGTCATAGCCGCGCACTTCAGGGGCGTGGCGGCGTGCGGTGAGCAGGTGCCCGACCGTCCAGGTCCGGCGCATGCGGGCGTTCCACTGCACCTGCCCCAGGTACCCGACCCGGGCCGCTTTCACCGCGGCCCAGCCGGACGGCAGGGCCGCGAGGATCAGGACGGGCAGCAGGACGGGGTGGATGACGACGAGGGCGATACCGACGCCGGCGAATCGGACGGCGGCGGTGAGCACGTCGATGGCGTAGGAGACGAGCAGGCCGGTGGAGATCATGCCGCGTTGCCGAGCCCGTTGGAGGTCTTCGGCGTAGGCGTCACCGTCAAACGCCGCCAACTCCACCCGGGTCGTGACCGCCAGCAGGGACAGTTCGGCGGCGGCGCGCACGGTCGGAAGGAGTCGGGCTTGGGCGAGCCCTGCCGCCTGCGACAGCCCGGAGCGGATCGCGATCGCCGCCGCCATCCACGCCAACGCCGGCACGGCCGCCCGGATCCGTTCCGGGGTCGGGCCTGCTGCGAGGAGTTGTTCGAGGACGCCCTTGGTGGCCAGCAGCCCCACAGCGGTCAGGACTCCTGCGAGGGTCTGCAGGACGATCGTGGCGGCGGTGTCGCGGCGGCTGGCGGTCCACGCCAGCCCGAACGCCTCACGTAGCAGGGCAGGTAGCCGGCGCAGCACGGCGGCGAAGCCGGTGCCGGCCATCTCGTTGGTGTAGCGGTTCCAGTACTTGTCGCCCTCAAGATCGGCGTCCAGGCCCGGGTCCGTGGACCCGTCCACCACCTCCTCCGGCGTGGATTCGGCGGTGCGGGCCTGGGGCAGATGCGCCTGCGCGGTGCGGTCCACAACTTCTCCTTCACCTGACATCAAAACGACACGATCCCGGGCCACCGCCCGGCAGATTCGGGGTTGGCGAGGGCGACGAGCCGGCCGAGAACGTCGGGTCCGGCGAGGCCGTCCAGGACGAGGTCCGCGCCGACCAGGTCTGCGGGCGGGTAGTCGCCGGTGGCGACCCCGACCGACCGGGCACCGGCCCGCCGGGCCGCGGCGACGTCGCGCGGGGTGTCGCCGACAACGACGACCTGGTCGCGGGCCAGGGGCTGGCCGGTGAGGTCGGCGGTGCGCTGGCGGGCGATGTCGACGAGCACCGAACGCTCCCCGGCGTCGTCACCGAACGCCCCCGCCGGCCACGTGACGAGGTGGTCGAGGCCGAAGGCCGCCAGCTTCAGCCGGGCGACCGCGACGATGTTGCCCGTCACCGGCGCGGCGACGACATCGTCACGATCGGCGGCGGCGAGCAGGAGCTCACGCACCCCGGGCAACACCCGCCCATCCCGCCGGAAGGAACCCATCAGCGCCGCGGCCTCGACCTCCAGGGCCTGAAAGTACGCGGGGATCACCTCGTCGACCCCCGCGTCCGGCACCCCGGCCGCGGTCAACATGTCCCGCGCGATCATCCGATCTGTCCGGCCGGCCCTGGGCGGCAGGTCGGCGGGCTCGCGGCCGGTCACGGCCCGGGTCGCGGCGATCGCGGCCCGCTGGCCGATCACCCCGCCCCGCACGAGAGTGCCGTCCACATCAAGCCCGAGCAAGGTCACCACATCATCTCCCAAGATCGCACGAACACCACCGACTTCCGCACATATGTGCTAACGGCGGTCCAGCATGGCAGGTCCGCCCCAAAAGAGGGGGCGCACCACGCGGCACCAGGCAAGCCGGAGCTGAGCTGGTGGTCATGGCGTACTCGCGGTCGCGTGTTGGAGCTCGTCGTGGGACAGCTGCCAGTAGCCAGCTTGGTGGGCCAAAAGGTAGGTGTGCAGGATGCGCAGGCGCAGGGGGCCGTGGCGTAACAACGGCAGGGCGGTGGGAGGGCTGCCGGTGTCGTCCTGGAGGTCGCCGACGTAGGAGTTCGCACCGCTGCCGGTGTGCACGGTCACGCGGCCGGTCAGGGTGGTGCGCAGTTGGTAGGTCTGGTCGGTGGTGGCCCACCACTTCTGCGGTCTGCCGCCCTCGCGGCACAGGTGCAGGTCCCCGACGCGGTGCAGCGGCTTCCACGGTCCGGTCACGGCGGCGGTGTCCACCATCCCGAGGATCACCCGCCGGGCGGGGGGCGCGTCCGTCATCGTCATCGGGGCGCCCGCTCGGTCGGAGGGCAGACGGGTCCACCGTGCAGGGTGATGGTCTGGCGGGTCTCGCGCGGGTCGACGGCTTCGGCGGTGGCACCCATGTGCAGCATGCCGGGCGGGTTGACGGAGACGTTGTTCTGCCCGGAGTCGAGGGTGGCGGTGTTGGCGAGCAGGCCCATCTTCCGCCAGATCTCCACGACCGTCGGCAGCTGCGCCTCGGCGGTGCCGTTGACGTCGATGGTCGTGCGGGCGACGGCGGCAAGCGCCGTGATGCCGAGGCCGCATGCGTTGTTGATGTCGGCGGTCGGCGTGACCGGGTGGGTGGGGCGGCCCAGAAGGTGGGCGGTCTGGTTCATCGCCGCTGCCCACCAGGCTGCCACCGCCGCGTGGTCCCGGGCGTCCGGCGCGGGCCCGAGCGCGGCGACCGTACCCGGAAGGCGAACCAGTTCGCCGGGCCGGGGTCCGAACCACATCCGGGCTTCGATCCTGCTCACCTTCAGCGTGGTCGACCGTTCGGGGTGCGCTGCCTCGGCCAGCTGCACCTCGATCGACGCCGGCTCGTCCTGCAACGCCCGCCAGGCGGTCTTGGCCAGGCGGTGGGCGTAGCGCTGCGGCTCGTTCGGGCTGGTGGACAGGTCGATGCGGGTCCGGGCGCGCACGGTGACGTGCGGCCCGTCGCTGATCTTGATCCGCATCGCTCCAGCCGCGTCCCACACGCTCCCAGGCGTGACGGGTTGAAGGTCCCACGGGCGGGCGACGGCGAGCAGGCCGCCGGCGAGCGCGAGCGCGATGGCCACGACGGCGGCGAGCCACCGTCCGGAACGCGACCGTGGCGACCACCAGCGCGCCGACGGTTCCAGGGATACGGAGGGGTGTTCGGGTGTGCTCATCAGGGTTTTCCTCAGAAGGGTGTCGGTCAGGAAGCGCACACGAGGGCCAGGTGCCTGCCGCCAGTGGCCGGCGTGGGTGGTGCGAGGGCGGGTAGTGCCGGGGCGAGGCGTGGCCAGTAGCGGTAGATCAGGGCGGTGTCGAGGCGGTGGCCGTGCTGCGCCCAGTCGGCGAGGAGTCGGGCCGCCTGGGAGTCGCCGGTCGGGCGCCAGCCGGTGTCGAGGGCGTCTCGGATCTGTACCAGCAGCGGAAGGCTGCCTTCGACCGCCGCGCGCAGGTCCGCCGGCACGAGCAGTTGGTCGAAGAGCCGCCGTGCGGCTGCCGGGGGCAGGACCTCCCACACGACGACGCAGCCCGTCGGGGTCGTGACCAGATGCGGGACGCGGATCAGCTCGGGCGGAGGGGTGGGCGGGGCGGTCGATAGGGCGGGGGCGTGTGGCAGCGTCCAGCGCCTGCGGCGCGCAGCGGCCAGGCGCTGCCCGAACCCGGCCGCGACACTGGCGCCCACGCCGGTGGTGGCCACCACGGTTTCCGCGCCGGGCACGCGGGCCAGGCTCCACGCGAGCCCGACCGCCGCATCGCAGCCCTCGGGTACCGGCGTCCACCACCAGCCGTCGTGAAGGCGCTGGGCCCCGAGGACGACGTCGGGGTGGGCAAGGGCGAGCACCCCGGGGCCGGGGGCGACGCGCACCGCACGGATGTCGCCGACCCAGAGGACCGTGTCCGCGCAGGCGTCGTCGGGCACCCGGCTGGGTACCAGGGCGGGGCGGGCGTCGGTCACCGGCCTGCCGCCAGGGTGCGCGGACAGCGGGCTCGGAGTGGATCGGGTGATGCTGGGGACGGTCACGGCACCTCGCAGCCGCACTGGCCGTCGCGTGGTGGGCAGCTCGCGAGCCGGGCGTAGGCGCGTGGCCGGTGCCTGCGCAGCCACCAGGCGTGCGTGCCGCCTGCGGTAGCGATGGGGCCGAGGACGGCGAGTTTGGTCCAGTTGGCGTCGTGGAGGGCCGCGAAGTACTCGACCGCCGACATCGCCGTCGCGCCCAGCAGGACCGCGCTGACGCACCGGGCGATCGTTCGGGCCCCGTCTCCGGGGTGCCACTGACCGCCTCGGCGGTGGGGCTGGTTGCACAGCGCCAGCGCCGTGGCCGCCAGCAGGGCGAGCACCACGACGGTGACGAACTCGCCGGTCTGCCGATAGATCGCCCACGGGTCCCAGCCGAACACCGCCGTCACGCCCAGCACCAGTCCCCCCGCCACGCACTGGCCTACTCTCACCCGCGCCGCCTGGCCGCTGCCGGCACTTCCCAGGGTGGCCCGTGGGCGGGTCAGGCTGGCGCGGCTGAGACTGGTCACGTAGCGGGCGGTGGTGGTGTGCAGCATCAACGCCGCGCCCAGCAGGCTGACGGTGAAGACCACGGACACGGCGATTGCCGCCGGGGTCCCGAGGTGGGTGACGGCGCTGGACCACGGCGCGGCGACCGCACCGTCCCGCCGCACGGCGCCGACGCCTTGCGGGAGGAGGGCTGCCCACCCTGCCACCGTCAGGCACACGGCGAGTACGCCCAGCCCGGCCCAGCTCGCGCGCCGCACGGCACCGGGGCGGGCCGCACGGGTGTAGGCGACGGCCTGTTCGAGGCCGCAGAACGCCGCTGCCGCCGCGATCAGTGCGACGGCGAACCACGGGTCGATCAGCCCGACCGGGTTGATGGCCTCGGCCACCAGAATCGGGTCGGCCGCGATGAAGGCGTCGGTGATGTTGAACGCCGTCATCCCGGCGACGATGAGCAGTTGGGCTGCGCAGATCACCCCGATCACTTTCGCCGCGACGGTGACCTGTTCGGCGCCGAGGACTGCGACCATTGCCCAGCACGCCAGCGCCAGCGACCACCACGTCAGTCGCACCCCGGCGATCGTCTCGATGGCGGTGGCACCGTAGGAGCCGAACGCGGCGTAGGCGGCGACCTCGGCCGCCCCGTACCCGAGGACGGCCACCCAGCCGGCGGCCACACCGGCGGTACGGCCCATGCCGGCGCCGATCAGCACGTGCAGGCCGTCGACGCGGGACCGGGCGGCGATCGCGGCGAGATAGCCGGGCAGGAACAGCGCCAACACCCCCGCGACGAGCAGAAACACCCACGGCAGGGCCGGCATGCGCGTGGCGGCGTACCCCGCAGGCACGCCCACGAGCACGACCGGCAGCACGCCCGCAGCGGTCACCGTCATCCCGGCGAGGGCGACCGGGCCCAGCCGCGCCGGCCGGGATGCCGCGGACAAGCCGCCATCGGCGGGCGAACTGGACAGTGCGGTGGTGGACATGGCGTCTCCGAGTGTGGGGGTCACGGGGCTGGGCTCGTGGTGCTGTCGGTGTTGGCGGCGGCCACCGCTTGCAGTTGAAGTTGCAGGTCGTGGGGCATGTCGTCCCACCAGCGCTCAGGTTGGGCGAACAGGTACGGCCACGTCGGCCACCGCCGCCTGGCTCGCCGGGCGAACCAGTCCCGGTGCTCGTCCAGCTCGTGCATGGTCGCGTGGGCTGCGGCGAGGTAGTCCGTGACAGGCATCGCGGCGCGGGTGGTCATGCCCCTGCGGGCCCGAATCAGGCCGGCGGCCATGATCCCGCCTGCCCATTCCAGGACCGTCATTAGCAAAATCGACGCGACCACGATCCAACCGAGCTGGACCGCCAGCGGCAGTTCGTACGGACGCGGCAACACCAGTACCGGCACCACGATGGCCGCTACCAGCAGCATCCAGGTGTGTGCGCGGATCTTCGACCGGGTGGCGATGACCTGCCCGGTCCAATGCCGCAACCGAACGGCGAGGGTCTCGATCTGCGGGGTCGCCGGCCCGTCGGGGTCGGCGTGGGTGATCGCGTCGGCGGCGGCGGTCAGCGCGTCGAGGGCGACGAGGATCTCCAGCGCCGCCCTGCCGGACGGGGCCAGCGCCCACCACCTGGCGGGGGCTCTGCGGGCCGGTGGTGGGGCAGTGCCGGTGGTCGGGGTGGTCATCTGGTGCTGGCTCCCGTTCTGCGGTGTGGGGGCGTGCTGGTGAACTTCTCCAACGGCTGGGACCGGCCGTGCAGGTGCTCGAAGAGGTCGGCGAAGCGGGCGACCTCGCTGGGGGTGTCATCGACGAGTCCGCCGACCGGGTCGGGTAGGTGCAGGCCGATCAACTCGTTCGGTGGGGTGGTGTAGACGGTGACCGGGCCGGCCAGTCCGGGGTGCATGCCCAGCGCCAGCGGCAGCCAGCGGATGGACGCCTGCCCGGCGGCGGCCACGGCCCGCAGATGCTCGAGCTGCCCGCCGCCGGTCGCCGCGGCCCGGGTCAGGGCCTCCTCGCCGAGCAGGAACTCCAGGCGTACCGAGCGGCCGAACACCGCCCGGCGGCGCAGGTCCAACACCACCAGGTGCCGCCCGACCGGCTCACTCGCGAGGCACTCGGCGTACTCGTCGGTGCGCAGCAGATCGGGGACGGCGCCCGGGTTCCAGGCACGGATCCATGTGGCGGCCTGCTCGGCGGCCACGACCTGCCGCATCACCCCGACCAGCAGTTCACCGGCCCGGGCCCAGCCGCCGCGCGGACGTTGGGCCGCCGCGCGCAGAGCCTGCCAGTAGCGCCACTGGCCAGCCGGCACCGTATAGAGGCGCAGCAGTGCCTCGAGGTCGGTGGTCGATATGCCGTTGAAGGCGGTTTCGATCCGGTGCAGTTTCGACAGCGACCATCCCAGCCTCTCGGCGGCGGTCTGCTGGGTGTGCCCGGCCGTCTCCCGGGGGGTGCGCAGGAACAGGAGGAGCTCGAACCGGTCGCCTTCCGGCCGGCCGGGCGTCATCCCCCACGCGGTGCTGGACAGGGTCACCGGGCTCAGCCTCGGCAGGTGACGTAGACGCGGCGCAGGCCTCCGGCTGTGCCCTCCACGTGCACGCCGACGGGCCGGTCCGGAACGGTGAGGGTCCCGGAGCCGCCGGTGGCGGAGGTGGCGTGCTGGTCGTCGACGCGGACCGTCACCCGCGCATCCATCGAAGGCGCGGTGTCGCCGTTGTGGATGTACGTCCAGGCCAGGGTGGTTGGCGATGTGCGCCGCAGGGTCAGTTGGCCGGTAGCTCCCCGCTGGCAGGAACTCGTGCTCTCCGGGTGCCGCGACGCGGTCGGGCCCGCGTCGTCGACCGCGTCTGCGCCGCCGATCCCGAAGAACACGGCCCCGCCGGCCCCGAGTGCCAGCACCACGAGGAGACCGGACAGGAGCCGGTGCTGGGTGCGGCGGGTGTGGTACTCGGTGCGGGCTCGTTGGTGATCGGCCTTGGCCACGCCGAGGGACCGCCACACCAACCAGGCACCGACGGCCACCGCGACCACGACTCCGAGCACCACGAGGCGGTTCCCCGCGCCACCCGCACCGGCCGGGCCACCGCGAGGGCGGCGGTGATCGTGTCCATCAGCTTGGGCAGGGCGTGCGCGGCCACCGACCTGTGCCCGGGGCGCAAGCCCACCGCGCAAACCGACTTGTTGAGTTGCGTCGCAGCGGTGAGGAACGCCGACCGGGCGTCTACGAGTGCGGTCTCAGCGACCTGCCACCCCACCGGCCAGCCCCAGTCCGGCGGTCCGTCGATGCGGGCCAGGAGTGCGTCGACGTCACGGTCGGTGGCGGCGAGCGCCCGTCGAACGCGCAGCACGGCGAACCCCGGTAGCGCCACCCGGGCCACGCACCCGGCGAGCAGCAGGCCGGCGGCACACGCGGCGGGGACCGGCGGCATCCAGATCACGGTGGCGGCGACGATCCCGAGGCCTGCGACGACCGTGAACCCGGTACTCCGCAGTGTGCGTTGTCGGCAGGCGTCGGCGATGTCGTAGCTGATCTGGCCGGCCAGGTCCTTGGCCTGGCTGGCCGCGTGAGCGGCGGGCCCGTCGGGGTCGGTGGTGACGAGGGCGTCGGCGCAGGCGGCCAGCAGGAGCCCGCAGCGCGTCCACGCGAGCACGGCGGGCTCGCAGCCGCAGCGGGGACTGAAGCGAAGGAGGATCGGGGTGATCATGGAAGGTGCCTCACGGTGAGGGTGGGTCAGGAAGGTATATTTGGGTACAGCCACGCCGTCCAGGCGGCGAACCACAGCCCGCCGGTGAGCGCGAGGTGCGCGGCGGCGAGTTGGGCTAGGTGGCTGAGGCGGTGGCTGCGGCCCGGGAGGGCGCACACAGCCAGGTAGGCGGCCAGGCCGGCGAGCAGCAGCCGCTGCCCGGTGTTCCACTGGGCTTCGATGACGGGAACTGAGGGGCAGTCGGTGAGCAGACAGTCGGCGACCGGCCCGAGGACCCGGCACACCGCGCCCGGCACCGCCAAGCCCAACAGCGCTGCGAGGGCGATGAGCGCGGCAGGCAACGACACACCCTCATCCGCGACCGGGACCGGCGTGGGCTGGTCAGGCTGCGCGCGTAGCCGATGCGGCCGGGTCGCCGCCGTTGCCGTCTGGGGATCGCGAGGTCGGTGCAGGGTCGGCGCGCTCACTGTTCCTCCAGGTCGCACAGGGCGATGAGGGTCGCGGCGTGCCGGTAGATCAGGGGCATGGTCAGTAGGTGCCGGCCGGCGAGGTGGGAGATGATCTGGCCGAGCAGGCTCTCGGGGAGCGCCCCGCTGCGGTGCAGGGTGCGCAGGCGCAGCCAGCACCGGACGCGGCGATGGACCGCGTCGAGCAGTGCCTCGTCGGGGACGGGTTGGCCGACGACGGTGGCCAGCAGCGATGCGGGTAGCAGCTCCCACACGACCCGGTCGGCCAGGGCGTCCCCGTCGGGCATCCGGGTGGTGATCATGTGCGGGACATGACAGTGCCCGGCCGGGGCAGGCTCGTCGGGTGGGGTCGCCTGGGTGACGGCCGGCATGTGGTGCCCGAGAAGCTGGCAGCGTGCCGCCGACAGGTCATCGGCGACGGCGAGCGCCACCCCGATCAGCGCCGCCGACGGCAGATGTCCCTCAAGCGCGGGGACGGCGGTGACGGCACGGACGCCCGGCTCCCACACCGCGCGCACCGCCGCGGGGTGCACCTCGTGGCCGGGGTGCGGGGTCCATCGGGCCTGGTACGGACCGAGGCTCCCGAGGACCAGCCCACCGGATGCGGTGTCCTCGCCAAGAGTCACGACACCCGGGCCGGGGACCGCTTCGCGGATCCAGGTGTGGGTCTGGCCCGCGAACACCGCACGGCCGGTGAGCATCCCTGGCTGGGTCACATCCGCCACAGGCTGGCCTCCGTCCCGGTATAGCCCACCGCGTACCGGGCGCCCGGCTCCAGCGCGAAGATGCCGCCGTCGTGGGTGGGCAGGGCGTGGGCGTAGTGTTCGCCGGCGACCAGGTGTCCGATCGGGACGAGGTGCTTGCCGCTGAGGCTGGCCAGCCAGCGGCCGTGCTCGTCGCGGACGATGAGCAGGTCGCCTTTCGGGAGCCAGTCCCCGATCAGTCGTCCGCCGCCGACGGGATGGCACATGACGCCCACAACCTGACCGCGGCGGAGCTTGCGATCGAGTCCGGTCACGTTCACGGAACCCAAAAGTTGCCAGTCCTGTGTCTGCCCCGGAAGGGAGTGCCGTCCCATGTCCAGCTCCCTCAGGCCGCCGGGGCCACGTTCGTGCCCGGGCTACGGGAGGCCTTGGCCGCGTACATGGCCGTGTCGGCGGCGGCCAGAGCCGCCGCCGGGTGGGCGACCGCCCGCAGGACGGCGCCGCCGACGCTGCTGGTGACCCGGATCGGCACGCACACCCCGGCCTCGATGACCAACTCGGCGGCGAGACGGCGGGCGTGGCGTTCGGCCAGAGCCTTGGACACCAGGCCCGGGATGGGCAGGAAAACGGAGAACTCGTCCCCGCCCACCCGCGCGACGATGGCACCAGGCCCGGCCGCCGTGCGCAGCCGGCGGGCGACCTCGACCAGGACCCGGTTGCCGGCCGGATGGCCAAACTGGTCGTTGACGTGCTTGAACCTGTCGATGTCGATGGCCAGGACCACGCCGGGGAAGGCCGCACGCTGCCGGAGCTGTTCGCGCCATCCGCGCCGGTTCGCAAGGCCCGTCAGGTCGTCGGTGACCGCCAGGCGCATCGCCACCGCCTGTTCGGCGCGGGCCCGGTGCGCGCGGTGGTGGGCGCGGCCCGCGAGGACGGTCAGCACTCCGGCTGCCACCCAGCCGCTGGCGGCCAGGACGGTCAATCTGTGGGGTCGCATTGTCATCACACCGCCAACTGGGCGAGGTCCAGGCGGGCCGTCCACGCAAGCTGCCCGCCGAGGTGTGCGGCGCTGCGGGCGTGGGTGGCGAACCGGGCCGACAGGCACGGCCACGTGCCGTAGCAGGTGGGATGCAGGCACTGGTCCGGAAAATCGGAGTGCTGCTGGTGCTCGGCGGCCAGCCTGTCGGCGGTGTCGGCCAGGAGGGGGTCAGCGACCGGCCCAGTGTCAGGTTCGAGTGCCACGACGAGATCCCTTCCAGCGCGCTACGACGACGGTTTCTGGCGGCGAGCCGGACGCCGGGAGCAGCGCCCGGCTCGCCTTAGTGCGGGTCTGCTGAGAGCTAGCGGAAATTGGCGGGGCGCAGCATCGGGAACACCCGCTGGCCGCCGGGCAGCACGATCGGGTCGCCGAGGTCGGCGTAGTCGTGGCGCAGGTACAGCTCCCGGCACTCCTCGGACGCGGCTTCCAGGTAGGCGCCCAGGTGCTCGCGGTCCAGTTCGGCGTGGTGGTGGGCCAGCAGCGCCGACCCCAGGCCCCGGCGCTGGGCGTCGGGGTGCACCGCGAGCAGCGCCAGGTGGTCGTGCGGGATGGCCTCGATCGCGGTGTGGCGGGTGTCGAAGTACGCCTCGAGGATCTCGAACCGGTCCAGGTGGCCGCCGACTGCGGCGGTGAGGCGCTGCTGGTGGTCGACGATCGCGGGAACGGTGCTGCCCTTGACCCCGCGGTGCGGCAACCACACGGCGGCCGCCTGGCCGTCGCCGAGCAAATCGATGTGGCCATGGGCGACGGCGTGCTCGACGTAGATGCGGAAGTAGTCGCCCAGCACCCGCTCACGCTCGGCGTCGTCAGGCCCGAGGTTGCGGCACAGCTCCTGCGGCGCGGCGGTGTCGGGCACCAGGTAGCGGCACACGTCCAGCTGCGTGAAGGCCTCGGCGATCAGCGCGGAGACGTTCTGCACGTCGGTGGCTGTGGCCCGGGTGATGATCAGGTTCTGGTTGTCCATGGGTTCTGTCCTTCTAGGAGTGGGCGCGGGGTGCGGGGTCGTCGAGGTGGGTGTCGAGGCCGGCGCGTACGCCGTGGCCGATGCGGCGGTAGACGTGCGGCACGGTCAGGCGCAAAGTGAGGCCCCACGCGCAGCCGGCGGCGACCAGCAGGGCCAGGGCGGTCGGGACGGCCCATCCCAGGGGCGAGTTGTCGGGGATTCCGAGGACTGCGGCGAAGTTCGCGACGGCCAGGCACACCATCGCGACGAGTCCGAGGCCGGACAGGCCAGGGGCGATGAGCCGGGCCCACGCGCCGGGTCGGTCGCCGCGTTGGGTGAAGTAGCCGATCACCGCCGCCGACGTGGCGGCCAGCAGTACCAGCACCCCGAAGCCGCCGGCGGTGCCGGCGATGTAGAACAGGCGGGTGACCGGGTCCCAGCCGCCTGCGGCGTAGGTGAGGATGACCGCGCCGATGAGGGCCGTCTGCACCAGCGACGCGGCCACCGGAGCGCCGGAGCGGGGCCCGAGGCGGCCCAGCCAGGCGGGGGCGACGTGCTCACGGCCGAGAGAGAACAGGTAGCGGCTGGACGTCTGGTGAAATGCCATCATCGCCGCCAGCAGGCTGCTCGCGAACAGCACCCGGACCGTCGTGGCCATGCCCGAGCCCAGCTGTTCGCCGGCGACGGTGGCGACCAGGTCCGGGCCGAGCTGCCCCGCCCGGTCCAGGAACGCCACAGGTCCGGTCGGTAGGAGCATGGCCCAGGAGGCGCCGGCGTACAGCACCGTCAGGACCAGCAGGGTGATGCGGGTGGCGCGGGCGACCGCGCCCGGCCGGGCCTCCTCGGCGTAGACCACGCCGTGTTCGAAACCCGCGAACGCCAAGACGATCACCACGAGCGCGGCGCCGAGCGCCGGCACCATCATCCGGGCCGGGTCCAGCCCGGCCCACGGCTGGAGCATCGGGTGGGTGTCGGTGGCGGCCGTGGCGACGTTCGAGGAGGCCGTCACCGCGACGACCGCCAGCTCTGCAGCGCACAGCACCGCCAGGACGCGCCCGGACAGGCTGATTCTGCGCACCCCCAGTAGCCCGACGGTCGCCCAGCACGCCAGCGCGGCCGTCCACCACGGTGGCGAGATGCCCCACCAGCCGTGGAGCAGCGGGACGACGGCCGCGCCGATCAGGCCGTAGGCGGCGGTCTGCACCGCCATGTACGACGCGACCGCCAGCCACGCCGCGCCCACCCCGGGCACCCGGCCCAGGCCGGCGGCGATGAATGTGTACATCCCGCCAGCTGACGGCAGGTGACGGGCCATCGCCAGGTAGCCCGGCAGGAACACCGCCAGCACCGCTCCGACGGTGAGGAACGCCGCCGGCAGGGCCACCAACCCGATGGACGCGAAGCCGGTGGGGATCACCCCGGCGGTGACCGTCAGCGTCGCGGCGGCGCTGAGCATGATGAACACCAGCGTCGCGGTTCCGAGCTGGCCGGTGCGCAGTGTCGAGGAAGCGTGGTTGCTGCCCAGGGGACGTTGGGCGTGCGCGGGTGGGGAGGACATGGCAGCTCCAGGGATGGGGGCGGGGTGAGGTCAGGCCCGGGGGGCCAGGGCGGTGGAGGAAACCGCGTGCTCAACGAGACCGAGCAGGTCAAACAAGTCCGGCGGCAGGCCGCGCACCAGGGCACGCAACGGGCCGTGCAAGTCGGGGTAGTCGCGCAGCCACCAGCGGTGCAGACCGATCGCCTGGACCAGACCCGCCAACACCACATCCGACATCGCGGTCTCAGCCCCCGGGCGAAGTCGGTTACGGGCCAGCACCGAGCACCGCTCCGCCTCGGTCGGGTCCACCGGCCGCACGGCCAGCCGCCATGAACGCCAGGACCGCTCGGGCCGGGTCAGGACGCCCTGTTCGATCAGGTCATCGCGTACCCACCCGGCCGCCTGACCGGCCAGCGCGCGCAGCCACACCTGCAGCGACGCTGGTGCCACCCCGCGGAGCGCGTCCGCGAACCGTCCAGCCGGGCCGTGCGCCTGGCCGTTGTTCGTCGGCAGCACCAACCCGGCATGCAGCACAGCCCGCCCGCAGTCCACCTCCGCGACCACCAACGCCGCCACCACACCCACGCCCAGCGCCACACCGTTGATCTGCGCTCGACCGGAGTCAGGATGGTGGGCGATCAGGTACAGGTCCTCGACCAGCCGCGATCCGGCACCCTCCAGCAGTCGCCCCTCTACCAGGGACTGCGAGTTCACGGAAGGACGGTGATGGCGACCAGCTACGCCGCTGTCCAGTCGCCCACGCGGAGCCGGCGGACGCCCATGAGCAGAGAGTGCTGGTCGCAGCGCTCCCATCGTCATCACCCTCCTGCCTGGTGGACGGTGTCATCGCCGACTTCAGATCCGAAGCCAGCCACAACCCGCATGGATAGGCCCGCACTCAACACCGGTTCTCTCCGAGCGGGCGCCCAGCCGGCTTCCTCCGGCAAGCGAGAATCACCCGTCCTCGCCTTGCCCTGTTCGGGTGCCTGACGGATCTCGATGTGCCGGGTGGCCGCCGTGCCCCTCGTCACGGCAGGCCACCCGGGGACGACCAGGATCAGCGCGCACGCGCCTGCCCGGTCACGGGCCACAGTGCTGTGGCTCGTCGGGGCCGCGTCCACGGCCCGCGCTCGCCATACGTCTCCGGATTCGCCGGCAGCGATGACCGCCGGCCGGCCGAGTGGTGGAGGGGGGAGGCTCCCACCACCCGCCAGCGGGAGGTCACGTGCGCTGGGGATAACCACGGAGACCTCCAGGACGATGACGAGAGTCAAAGGAACGCTGTTCACGACCGGCGAGCCGTCGTGCACACTGAGCCAACCGCCGATCACAGCTGGCGAATAGACCGTTCGCCGACTAGAGGTGGTGAACATGTTGAAAGATCCACTCCCACGGCAAGCGACGCTCGTGGTTTGGCTGGGGCGGCTGTTTCGCTGAACGGTGCAGGCGCGGTTCGCCACGAGCTGATGTGTGGTGGCGTTCAACTCGACCTCCCGCTCGGTCTTCGTTCGTGGGTGTCCGACTTGCGTGGCAACGTTTGATTCCACAGTCGCGGAAGGATCGATGCCGCTGAACGGCATTCAGGGGGAGGATGCGGGGAGGACTGAGGGAGTCCGAGGGGAGCGCGTGGCCTGCACTCGACGGAGTCCTGGCGATTTCCGCTGGGGCGGATAGGCTCCCGGAAGTGGAATTCTCGTTTTGTTGATCTCTCCGGGAGGTGCGCGGTGATCAGCCCGCATGTGCGGCACCTGCGGCTGGTGCAGGTCATCAGCGCGTCGTGCGCCGAGCTGGGCTGGACGTTGGGAGACCTGGCCAGGGCGATCAAAGTCAGCCGGCAGCGGGTGAGTCGGGTGATGAACCTGCACTCGAAGCCGACGATGGATGAGGTCCAGGACCTCGCCGACGTACTCAAGCTGGAAGGCGACGAGGCGCGGCAGTTCGAGCAGGTGGGCCACGACGCGCAGGCGGCCGGATGGTGGCATCGGATCCGAGAGAAGATCGGACCGCGCCAAGCCCTGTCAGCCGATCTCGAGTGCGGAGTGAAGGAGCTGTTCGAATACCACCTGACGATCCCTCCCGGCCTGCTGCAGACCCAGGAGTACACCGCAGCGCGGGCTGCGATCGACACCGCCGAGTGGCCCAAGGGCTTTGACCCCGCGCTGGCCGTGGAGGCCCGACGCCGCCGTCAGAGGGCGGTGCTGGGCCCCGGTGGTCCGCGGTACCAGGTGGTGATCGACGAGCTGGCCCTGCGCAGACTGACCGCGCCCTGGCAGGTGACGTGTGATCAACTGCGTCACATCGCCACGGTGGCCAGCACACCCAACCGGGTACTGGTCCGGGTGCTGCCGATCGACGCCCGCATCGACGGCAACAGCGTGCCCAAGAGCGCCTTCAGCCTCTACCGACACGAGCCCGGCGACCCGGAGATCGGCGTCGCCGATACCGTCACCTCCGACGTGATCATCACCGCGTCGGAGGAGGTCGCCGCCTACCACGAGCTTTTCGAGAAACTAGCCGACGCCGCGCTCAGCACGCACGACACGATGGATTTCCTGCACGACCTCGCCGACCAGATCACCCTCCAGAACAGGTAGCGCAACATGCCCGACACGACGTTCACCAACTGGCGTACCTCTACCCGCAGTGGTGGGGCGTCCAACTGTGTCGAGGTCGCCTTCACCAACGACGGCACCACAGGCGTGCGCGACTCCAAACACCGCGAAGGCCCGCAGCTGGAGTTCTCCCGCGCCGAATGGACCGCGTTCCTCCACGGCGTACGGAAGCGGCAATTCTGACGGCCATTGCGGCCTTCATGATCTACGTACGGTGTTGTGATCATCGACTGAGCGTGGAATGCTGATCTGACCACGCAAGTGGATATTCCACGCACACGGTCAGTCGCCACTCGGGCAGCCGGCCGCCGGAGGACCGCGATGCCCGCACCCAACAACGCGCTGCGCAACGCCCGGGAACAGATGCTGTCCCCTTCCGGGTCCGGCGAGCCGATGTCGCGCCAGGAACTGGCGGAACTGGTCAACCACGCCCTGTTCGAGAACACCGGCCACGAACACGCTCTCGACGCCAACCACATCGGCAAGTGGGAACGCGGTGAGATCCGCCGCCCCCTCCCCCACTACCTCACCGCGCTACGGCGGATCCTGAAGGCGGGTAGCAACGCCGAGCTCGGGTTCAGCCGAACGGGAACGGGGGCAGCGATGTCCGTGCCCGTGGGTACCGTGGAAGACGTGGACCGCAAGACCTTCCTCAGCAGGACAGTCGCCCTCGGGGCGGGTGTCCTGCTTCCACTGCCTGCCCCCTCGAATGCAGGCGGCCCGAGCCGGGTCGGTGAGTCCGATCTGGCCGGGATCGAGGACCTCACGACGTTCGTCGCGTCCACGGACAACACCCGGGGCGGAGGCGGCCTGGCCCTGACCGCGCTGCACACCCAGCTGACGGCGACCCTCCGCCTCAGAGCCGACGCCCACTGCTCGCCAGCCCTTCGCCCTCGGCTGGACGCCGCGGTCGGCAGCCTGGCCAGCGTGATCGCCTTCGTCGCCTTCGACAGCGGCGATGGTCCCTTCGCCGAAGGCGCTTACCAGGCCGCCCGGATCTGCGCGGAGGAGTCCGGCGACTGGCACCTGCGAGCCATCGTGCTCGCGGACATGGCCCGCCGCTCGATCTTCATCGGCGACCCCGACACCGGCCTCACCCACATCGAGACCGCCATGGTCCGCGCCGACCGGCTCACTTCCACCGAACGCGCGATGCTCCACGCCGTCCGGGCCCGCGCCCTCGCAGCCCTCGACCCCACAGACCCACACCGAGTCCAAGCCGCCATCGCCGCCGCAGACGACGAGTACAACGACCGGGCTGTCGAGGAGGACCCACCGTGGATGCAGTTCCACGACCTGGCCCAACACCACGGCGATACCGCCCACGCCCTCGCTGACCTGCGCCTGTCGTCCACCCGGACTGAGGCGCAGCAACGGCTCGCGTACGCCGTCGCCCACCACGGACCCGGATACGAGCGATCCCGGACCTTCGCCGCTCTCCGTCACGCCCAGGTCACATTCGATCTCGGAGACATCGACGCCGCCGTGCACCACGGCACCACCGCCACCCAACTTGCCAATGGCGTGCGGTCCCGGCGCGTCCTCTCGTGCCTGCGCGTGCTCGACACGACAGCGCAGCGCCAGCGCCCCCACCCAGGCGTCGACCAGCTCCGCGACCACATCCAGCACGCCATCGCCGCGTGAACACTGACGCCATCCAATTAGCCCGCCGGGCCTGTCGCCGCAACGGGATCGACCCGACCGGCTTGCGCCTCTTGCGCGCCGGCGAGAACACACTGTTCCTGCTCCCCTTCGGTCTCGTCGCTCGAGTCTCACGCCCTGGCCAGATCGACTCCGCCCGCAAGGAGGTCACCGTCGCCGGCTGGCTCAACCGATGCGGGATCCCGACCGTCTCCCCCGCTCAGGAGCTGGACACGCCCATCGTGGAGCTGAACGATCGGGCAGTCTCGTTCTGGCACCAACTCCCCCCACACACACCCTGCAGCCCCCACCAGTTGGGCACCGTGCTTCGAGCGATCCACGCACTCACCCCACCGACAGACTTCATCCTTCCCCGCCTGGAGCCCTTCGCCAGGCTGGAGCGCAGAATCATCGCCAGCACGACACTCTCCAAGGGCAACTGCGCATGGCTAACGCACCATCTGACGGCGCTCCAGGCTCAGTACGCGGCGATCAGACTCGACGAAGCCGAATCCGTCCTGCACGGCGATGCCTGGGACCACAACATCGTCACCACCACCTCAGGCCCCGTAGTGCTCGACCTCGAACGCTTCGCCATCGGTCCCCCAGCCTGGGACCTGACCATCAGCGCCGTCGACCACCAGACCTTTGCCACCCTCACCACCGCCGACTGGACCGAGTTCTGCGCAACCTACGGACGAGACGTCACAACCTGGCAGCACTACCCTCTCTTCCGCGACATCCGAGAACTACGGAAAGCAACCTTCGCCATCCAGATCGCCGACGAACAACCCCAACACGCCGAACAAGCGCAGTACCGGATCGCCTGCCTGCGGGGGCTGCACGGCCCCAGACCCTGGAACTGGCGAGCAGTCCCATGAGGGTCGTACGGGGGGCGCTACACGGAGGTTCTCTGGCGCAACTCCTCCGTAACGCGTCTTTGAAGCGTTCTGCCTGCGGCGGGGAGGTTGGTGCCGAGGGAGCCTAGGGTGCTTCGAACGGTGGCGATCGCCTTGTGGGCTCGGGCGGATCGGATGTCGGTCATGAGGTCGAGCGCGCTGTTCCAGTTGTGGCAGGCCTCGCCGAGGTTTCCCTGACGGGCCTGTGCGTCGGCCATGTTTGCCAGGGTGAGGCTGTGGATGCGCCGGTATTTGGCCGCGTCTCGCAGCTGGATGGACCGTCGAAACTGGTCTTCGGCGGCTCGGTGGTCGCCCAGGTCTCGGAGTGCTTGGCCAGCTTGAGAGGCCAGGGAGGACTCGCCGAAGTCCATGAACCTGATCCAGCCTGGTTCGGCGTCGGCGGCTGCTTTCGACAGCAGCCGTTCTGCCTCGCCCAGGGTCACCGCTGTAGCTTTGCTGTCCCCGGTGGCGGCCTGGCCCCTGGCGCGCAGGACGGTGAAGAGGGCGTGTGCGCCGGGGGTGGAGTGGTGGGCTGACCATTGCAGGGACGAGTCGGCGAGGTTGAGGCACAACTGTCCGTGGCCGAGGTCTACGGCCTGGTGTGCCATGGCGCGGAGGATGTAGCCGGCGAGTGCCCGGTCGTCGGCTTCGTTGGCCAGGCGAAGCCCGATGTTGTAGTAGTGCAGGGCCATCCCGTGCTGGGAGGTATCGAATGCCTTCCAGCCGACGAGGAACGCCAGTTCAGCGGCGGCGGTGAACATGGCTTTGCGGTCGTCGTCAGCGGTGAACGTGCCGTTGAGGTAGGCGGCGACGTCGGAGGTCAGGTACTCGACCACGGCCGTGCGGGCATGCCCACCTCCAAACTTCTCGTCGGCGCTGCGGGAGGCCGCGACCATGTCGCGGACGGCCTCGACCTCGCCCATTCCCACCCTGCCGCTGCCGCCCGCGGCCCGGGCCGTGCGTCCCCGGTCGGCGATCTCCTGCCAACGATCCAGGGGCAGCACCAGGCTCGTGAGGGAGTACAAGGCGTTGAGCTGGAAGTTCCGCCGGTCCATGTCTGCTCTCCCCAGGGTGACGAGGTCTGTGACTACGTCTCCCGACCAATCTAAGCCCAGCTCCCCCTCAGCGGCGCCCTTCGCTGTCGTGAGGCCTATCTCGGCGACGGTGACTCTACGGTGCGTCCTCCGGGAGATGGCCTCCGCGATGAACTGGGGTGCTCGGCCGCTGGGGCGTACTCCGGCGATCCAGTGCGCCACGTGCGTGCGGCCCAGTGCCGGCAGCGCTTCGCCGTTCTCGACGGCGATGCGGCGTACGGCCGCGGCGAACGCTTCGTAGGTGAGGCCGGTGTCCGTGATCGCGGCGCGCAGGGCGGTGTTGGGCTCCTTCGGTGGCCTGGGCATTGGACACCTCTCCTGGCTTGGTGCTCGCGGTCGTCTCGGCGCGTTCGTTGGTTGAGGGCTAGAGGGTGCGGGGGCCGGTGAGGTCGTCCTTCGTCGGCATGACGCACACCTCGGTCAGGACTCCGCGCGGGTACAGGTCGATGGCCAGGGCGATGGTCTCGGCAACCACGTCCGGGTCTAGAGCCCCTGGGCGGTCGCCGGGTTGGTGGTCGCGGAAGCTGCTGTCGGTGTGGCCGGGGTAGACCATGCACGTGTGAATGCCCTGGTGGGTCAGGTCGGCGCGCATCCCGGCGGTCAGACCGGCGAGGGCGTGTTTGGAGGCGATGTAGGCCGCTCTGTCGGGTTTGCCGACGAGGCTGAGTTCGGAGCCCACGTTGACGATCAGGCCGCGCCCGGCGCGGTGCAGCGCGGGCAGGCAGGCCCTGGCGATCAGCCACGCTGCGCGCACGTTGACGTTGCACTGGCCGTCCCACTCGGCGACGGTCAAGTCCTCCAGGGAGCCGAAGACGCCGATGCCGGCGTTGTTGACCACCGCGTGCAGGACCTCTGCCTCTGCGATCGCCGGAGCGAGGCTGTCCACGGCGGCCGGGTCGGCGAGGTCGGCGGCGATGGCGGTGACCCGCACTGTGCGCCGACATCGGGTCGCGACGTCCTCGAGCGACTCGGGGCTGCGCGAGACGAGCACCAGCTCGTAGTTGCCGGCGGCTGCCAGGCGCTGGGCGAGGGCGGCCCCGATGCCCTTGCCCGCTCCGGTGATCAACACGGTCGGACGGCGGCCGGTCACCACTGCCCCGCCTCGTCGGTGGAGAGAGGGGTGCGCCCGGTCGCGGTGGTATCGATGAGGATCTTTCCGCGCTGCGCCCCGTCGATGGTCACCAGCCGGTCGCCGGCCGCAGCCTGGGTGAGGAGGGCTGCGGCTCCGGCGGGGCTGACCAGGTGGGTGATGACCGGTCGCCACCGGCCGGGCCCGGTGGCGAGTGCGAGCATCGCGTCCTGGAGGTGGTCAGCGCTGGTTCCCCGGTGGCTGACGCCGCTGGCATGCACGCCCCCGACAACGATCGGGGTGAAGTTCGGTCGCGTGCCGCAGATGTTCGCGCGCCGTACCTGGGCCAGCGAGGTGGCGAGTGTGGCGTGGCGGCTGTCGGCGGACGGGTTGCCGTACACGTCGAGTACTCCACCTGGGTCAAGAAGCTGGGCGGCCAGGTCGATGGCGGTGTCGAAGCCGGCGCGCGGGACGCATACGAAGACCGCGTCGACCGGTTGCGCTGGGCGCTCTGCGGCGAGCAGAGCCAGGTGCGGAGGCACCAAGCCGCGTTTGATGGCCCAGTCCAGCCGGTCCGGGTTGGCGGAGATCAGGTAGGTCGGCACGCTGGTGTGTTGCCCGTAGAGGGCGTGCAGGGCGCCGATGCTGCCGGTGCCGATGACCGCAGCCGACCGGATCGGGCGGACCAGGTTCGCCAGCTGCCATCCGTAGATCACGGTCGCGAGAGGTTCGGCCAAGGCTCCGGCCCAGGTCGGCAGCCCGTCACGCAGGGGAACGAGACCGCCGCGTGAGACCAGTTCGGGCTCGGCGGTGAAGGTGTCGGTGAACAAGCCCGGGGTGCTGTGGCCGACGATGTGGTCCTGCGCGGCCGCGTCGACCGGGTTGACGATCACCCTCCGCCCTACCGCCAGGTGCGGGGCGCGGCTCTCGGTGACGACGCCGACGGCCTCGTGACCGAGCACACGGGCGGTGTCGGGGCGGGTGCCGGACAGGATCTGCAGGTCCGTGCCGCATATCCCCGCCCACCGCACCCGCACCGTCGCCCCGCCGTGGCGCAGCACCGCCGGCACCCTGGCGACCAGCCGCACTCCGGTTTCCGTGCGGTACAGGCTCCAGCCGGTCACCGAGCGGCCGTTTCGGTCAGCGCGTCGAACGCGCGCCGCAGGTCGGTCTCGGTCAGGTCATTGGCGAAGACGGACTTGCCTATACCGGCCGGCAAGGGTTGGCGCTGCTGACCGCCGCGGTGTCGCAGCGATGCGGCCAGGCCCTCGACGAGGAGCTTCGGGGTGAGGACCGCGTGGGTGACGGCCAGGCCCAGGCCCGTGATCAGGTTGATGACGCGGGTGTACTCGTCGGGGTCAAGGAGCCGTCGGTGCAGGGAGAGGGTGGCGCACACGGCCAGGTCGATGGCGACGGCTTCGCCGTGCAGCAGTTCACCGGCGGCCTGCATCTCCAGCACGCCGGAGAAGGTGTGCCCGGCGTCCATCCTGCGGTTGAGGTGCTGCTCGAACAGGTTCGGTGCCAGCTCGCTGAGCATCACGTGCACCGCCCGGCGCAGCACCCCGACCGACTCGGCCGGCTGGAACCGGGCCGCGGCGAGCCTCGCTCCGTGGTTCTCCAGGTCAGCGAACAGAACCGCGTCGCGCACGATGGCGACCTTGACGATCTCTCCCAGGCCGTTGCGGATGTGGCGGTCGTCGACGGTGGCCAGAAACGACCGGTCCAGCAGGACGGTGGCCGGCGGGTGGTAGGCGCCGATCAGGGACTTCTCGTCGCCGTAGTTGACGGCGGTCTTCACCCCGACCGAGGCGTCGACGTACCCGAGCAGCGTGGTCGGGACCCGCACATACGGGGTGCCGCGCCGGTACAGACCGGCGGCCAGCCCCGCGACGTCGAGGAGCACTCCCCCACCGATGGCGATCACCGTGTCGCGGCGGTGCAGTCCGCCCGCGCGCATCGCGTCGACGAGGCCGAGGATCGCGGCCGGGCCCTTGGTCTGCTCAGTGAGGGCGATCGGCTCGATGTGCGCGGTAAAGCCCCGCGCGGCCAGCCACGCCCGCATCGCCGCGCCGTGCAGGGCGTCCACCTGGGCGTCGATGACGATCATACGCCTACGCGGGTCTCCGTCCAGACCGGTGGAGGCGTGTTCCAGCAGGCCGTTGGCCGGGTCGAACAGCGCGCCCTCGGACTCCCGCACCGTGTAGGTGGCCGGCCGCTCGCTCGTGACGGTCCAGGAACCGGGGCCCGGACCGACCCGCAGGTGCTGTTCACTGTCGGGGCCCTTGGTGGCGGCGGTGGCCAGCACGTAGGAGGCCGCGCCGAGCAGGCCCAGGTCGTCGCTGTCGCCGGCGAGCCGCAGCCGCCGGGCCACGTGGTCGGGGTCGATGTCGAGGGCCTGGTAGACACCGAGCTTGTGCATCTGCCCGAGAAGGGACTCCAGCCACACCGGTCCCAGCGTGCGGGCAACGCCGCCGGTGAACGCGAACTCCTCAACCTCAGGGTCCACCGTCAGGTACACCCCCAGCACCTCTGCCATCGGTCGGGTGAACGCGTCGAGGAGGTTCAGGGACGCCTGGTCACCTTCGCGGAGCGCGACGGCGAACGCCGCCAGAACAGCGGCGTCGTCGGCTTCGTCGGCGACACCGAGCCAGGGGGCATGTCCGCGCAGGATCCGCGCCATCCCCCGACCGGAGGCGTACGCGTTGAGGTGCCGGGATCCGCCGCAGTCGCAAACCTCCTCAAGCTCCACACCGTCGATCGCGAACCGGACCGGCAGGTGGCCGATCTCCCCCTGCATCCCGTTGACGGCGTCCAGTGCCACCCGACGTGTGGGGAGTTCGGCGGTGCGGGCGGCAATGCCGGTGGACACCGTCACCAGACACACCCGCCTCGCCGCAGTCTGCGGGCGCACGTCGAGGTAGCCGAACAGGGCGGCGGTGACGTCGTTGATCACCGACCAGTCGAACTCAGGGGCAGCCTCGGCCAGCGCCGCCGGCAGATCGAACGGCCGGGACAGCGGCCCCCACAAGGGCCCGTTGTTCCACACGAAGCCGGTGG
Organism: Longispora urticae; assembly: GCF_053902585.1. Lineage (NCBI taxonomy): Bacteria > Bacillati > Actinomycetota > Actinomycetes > Micromonosporales > Micromonosporaceae > Longispora > Longispora urticae. Next base: position 233,026 of record NZ_JAQZSH010000029.1, on the reverse strand, counting down.
CGCCGTTGAGCGCGGCCCCGAACGACAGCCCCACCCGCGGCCTACCCGTACAGCCTGCCGTCTGCGCCAGTGCCCGGGCGGTGGTGGTGAGGTAGTCGATCAGGGCCGCCTGCAGGTCGGCGATCGTCGCCTCGGGCCGGGCTAGGTAGCTGATCGCCGGCGAACGGGCGTCGTCGTGCAGCGCGCCGTCGGTGACGATGCCGGACCGAAACGACGTGCCACCGAGGTCAAAGACGATCACAGGTCCGGTGGTGGCGGCCGGCGTCCAAGGGGCGGTGTTCGGGGACAGTGCGGGACTCTGGCTCATCGGGTGCCCTTCCAGCTAGTCGAAGACGGTGGGAGCGGTCGGGTCTGCGTGCACGGCGCACACCGCCACCAGCTCGTCGCGGATGACCCTCGTGACCGACAGATCAGCCGGCAGGTCCGACGGGGCGAACCAGCCGACCTCCTTGATCTCCCCGTACGAACCGACGCCCTTCGAGGCCGCAGCCTCCCCGGACTTCCGGTCACAGCCGACGAAGACGATGTTGACCCCGTACGGGAACGGCGGCTGGTGCTCGGCTCTGCGCGAACGGTCAAAGACACCCAGGATCCGGGTCGCGGTCACCGTCAGGCCGACCTCCTCGGCGACCTCGCGCACCACCGCGGCGGCGATCGACTCGTCGACGCCCTGGTAGCCACCCGGCACCGACCAACACCCGTCAGACTCCCGACACAGCAGCAACTCGCCGGCGTCATTGAAGATCACGGCCCGCACGTCGACCTTCGGCGTCGGCCAACCCAACTCCACACCCAGGAACGGCCGGACCTCAGCGACCGGGGCCCCTGCACCGTCGGCGATCATCTCCGCGACGATGTCGAGGACCTCGCTGTTGCGCTCGCGGGCGAAGTCGGAGTCGGCGTACAGCAGGTTCTGCTGGGCCAGGGCATGCAGCCTGGCGGCGAACCGCGCCCAGCGGGCGGAGGCGACGTCCGTCGTGGTCTCGGTCGAGCCGGCGGCACTGCTACTCATGATCAAACTCCTTGAAGTGTGGGGAAACGGTCAAGGGGTGAGCGTAGGAGCGCACGGCGCAGGTGCCTGCGCGGATCGCTGAAGCCGTTGCGCGAGTGCAGAACCCGCCAGTTATCCCAGACCAGCAGGCCACTGGCCTCGATCCTCACCGCGTGCCGGCAGGCGTCGAAGTAGTCCACGGTCCGGCCCACGAGAGCGTCGACAGCGGGGTCGGTGCGGTCGACCTCGAAGGTGGAGAACCGCAGCAGCCGGCCCATGCCGTGGTCGAGTTCCTCGAGCATCGGGTGGGTCGCGGAGTGGTGCAGCCCGAGACGGGCCGGACCCTCACCGGTGGTGAACGTGACCGCGGTGCGCGCGGTGGCCAGCTCCTCACCGGTGAGGGTGTCCAGGAACGCGTGCCCGTCGACCAGGAGGGTCTCCCCTCCGGGGCCTTCGGCCGGCCGCACGCACCAGAGCGCGACGTAGGCGGGCGGCACGCCGGGGAACTCGTAGTTCTCGGTGTGCGGCGCCAGCTCGCTCGTGTTCAACGAACTGCGCACGTCCTCAAGATCAGGGCGGGGCTTGATGTCGACGACGAGTTGCCCGTCGCGCTGCGGCATCAGCTCGCCGAACGCGGCGACAGCTGAGGCGTGGTCGAAGAACTCGCCTGCCCCGGTGATGTACGCCCAGCCGGTGCGGGCGACAAGGTCGCCCACCTGGTCGCGTTGCCGACCGGTGAAGTCTCTTGCCGCAGGATCGGTTAGGTGAAGGTGATGTTCCGGCGGAGCTGCCATGGTGCCTCCCAGGCGAAGATCAGCGGGTGGTGAAGCGGCGTGCCGGGTGATCACAGTGCGGTGCTGCGCCAGGAGTCCGTCAGCGCCTCGACGACCAATCTCGCCTCGGCAAGCGGCGGCCCGGTGAGAGTCGGCGGCAACACCCAGGCCGGCGCGCGTCTCCCGAGAACGGTCTGGCCACGGGTGCAGACGGTCATGGGCGAGACCGGGCACGCGCCCAGCGCCTCCTGTGCCGCGCCGATGGTCCCGGCCCGCACGAGGAACAGCAGTTCACCGTCACGTTCGGCCACCGCGACGTGCAGCGCTCGGCGATCCAGCGCCTCGAAGATCCCGCACCCGGCTGAGACTGGCGCGATGATCACATCGAAGTTCCAGCCCGGCGGGCAGACCAACCCCACCCACTGGCCGTCGGTCCTGGAGCCGGACTGCCACGTCGTTGTCGCCACCGCTCACCTCCGCGCCCGGATTGCCTCTACGAGGAGGAAACTCCGCTAACGCATCGGCGAGTACCCATGTTGATCACTGGGCATGTTGAACATGTTGAACACCGCGACGCCCAGACGTCCCTGGCGCATCACGGACCGCCCGACCTCTTCCGTCACGCCTGAGACTGCGCACTCGCCACGGCAGCAAGCGGGCGGACTTTGGGCGGCGAATCTGTCCGGCACCTGGCAGGCTGACGTGCATGTGATCCGTCGCCCGGTTTCCGTTCGCTCCACCCGGGCACCCGCTTCCGGGAGGGCTACGCGACGGCGATCGCGGCGAGGGAGATACCCCGCCCTCCGGCCAAGGTGACCACAGCGGCCGAGCGCGCGGGAGCGTCTGTGGGGAAGTGTTCGGCGTAGACGTTGTTGATGGTGGCGAGGTTGTTCAGGTCGGTGTAGAAGACCGTGGTCTGCACGACGTGGGTGAGATCGGCCCCGGCGGCGGTCAGGACGGCGTTGAGGTTGGTCAACGCTTGGCGGACCTCGGCTTCGAACCCTCCGTCGGGGAGCGTTCCGGTCTTGGGGTCCACTCCGGTCTGGGCGGACACAAAGATCAGGCCGCCGGCTTTGGTGGCCGGCGAGTACGGGCCCAGGGCAGGCAAGTCTGGGCTGGTCACAGTCTGGAAGTGCTGCACGCGGTTCTCCTGGCAGGTTGCGACGGCGGGGCGTGGTCAGGCTCGGTCGTTGCGGGCGTTGGCGACCCGGTGCTCCAGGCCGCGCTGGCGTAGCTCGTGGGCGGGTTGCGTGAGCCGGGTACCCAGCGATCCCAAGGTGCTGATCATGGTGTTCACGGCCGCTCGCGCCCGGCGGAGCGTAGGCCGTCCATGTGGTCGAGCGCGTCGTTCCACGTCGCGCACGCGTCCCCCAGCTTCCCGGCCGCCCACTGGGTGGCGGCGAGGTTGGCCAGTGTCAGGGCGTGGATGCGGCGGTGCGCGCCGCCGTTGCGCACGGCGGTGGAGCGTTGGAACTGCCGCTCGGCCTCCCCCAGGTCGCCGAGGTCGCGGAGGGTCTGGGCGGTCTGGTTGGCCAGCGACGCCTCCCCGAAGCCCATCCGCCGCAGCCAGATCGGCTCCTCATCGACGTCGACCCGGGCCAGCAGCCCCTCAGCGTGCCGGAGAGTGGCCCGGGCCTGGACGGGCTGGCGGTCGACGGCCAGGCCCCGGGCACGCACGACGGTGAACAGGGCGGCAGCGGCCGGTGTGCGGTGCTTGCGGGACCAGTCCAGGGCGACATCGGCCTGTCGGACACATTCGGCGCCGTGTCCGAGGTCGGCGGCCTGGTGCGCCAACGCCCGCAGGATGAACCCGGCCAGGCCGCGGTCATCGGCCTCGTCGGCCAACCGCAGGGCGCGGTGGTAGTACATCTGGGCCAGGCGGTGCAGGTTCGAGTCGAACGACTTCCACCCGGCCAGGTACGTCAGCTCGGCGGCGGCGGAGAACATCGCCCGCCGCACCGCCTCGGAGGCGAAGTTGCCGTCGAGGTAGGCCGCGACATCATCGGTCAGGTACTGCACGACCACCCTGCGGGCGTGGCCACCGCCCTGGCGTTCATCGACCCTGGACAGCGCGGCGATCATGTCGCGCACCGCCTCCACGTCCCCCACGCCCACGAGCCCGCCCCGGGCCTGAACCGCGGCACCTCGCTCGGCTGCTTCGCGCGAGGTGGTTGCCGGGAGGGTGGCGCCCATCAGGAGGTAGACGCTGGCCTGGGTAAACGCTCGACGTTCCAAGTCGGCTCTCCCCACGGTGACAAGATCGGCGACAGGGTCTCCTGACCAATCTAAGGTCGCCGACACCGTTGGCGTAGCCTCTCCCACACCCCAACCAAGATCATCAACGGTGATCGGGCGGTGGAACCGACGCGAGGCCGCCTCCGCCAGATAGCTGGGAACCTTCCCCCTCGGCTTGGAACCGGCGACCCAGTACGCCACCTGCGACCGGTGCAACGCCGCCAGGTTCTCACCGTTCTCCCTGGCCACAGCCCGCACCGCCGCCGCGCACGCCTCATAGGTCCAACCGGCATCGGCCAGCAGCGCGGCCAGCTTGTCGTTGCGGGTACGACCCATAAACGCAGTCTCCTCGACCCCGGGTACCTAGTTCAACCTCTTCAACACCCTGCTCACCGGGAGGACAGAAACGCCAGAGCCTCAGACGGGTGCGACAGGACGACGTGCGCCGGTTCGGCCGGGTCGTGCAGGTGTCCCCAGCCGGCGGCGAGGGCCTGGGCGCCGGCGGCGTGCGCGGCGCGCAGGTCGACGTTGGCATCACCCACGTATCCGATGGCGGACGGCTCAATGCCCAACTCGACGGCCACCCGCAGCAAACCGTCGGGCGCGGGCTTGGCCGGCACCTGATCACCACCCACGACCAACTTCGGGTGGATACCCGCCGGGCCCAGCAGTGCGTGCGCGGCGCGGCACGTCGTGCCGGTGAACACCACCACCGGCAGGCCCATGCCGACTAGCGCCGCCAGCGTGGGCAGGATTCCCGGGTACGGGGTCACCGCCACCCCGCCCAGCAGTCGGTAGTACACGTCCGGCTCGCCGTCGGACAGTGGTCGGCCGAGGAAGTGTTCCAGGATGACCTCGGGCGTGCCCAGTGAGTAGGCCGTCACGACCTCCGCCGCGTCAGGCCGGGACCCGCCCAGTTCTGCGATCGCTTCGGCCAGGGCGTCCGGTACGACCCCGGTCGAGTCGATCAGAGTGCCGTCCATGTCCCACACCAGATGGCTCACCATCCACCCATTTTGCCCACACGAGCAGACACTGTGATCGCAGGGGCGGCCCGCTTAGGCAGCAAGCAGTGGGACCACGTGGAAAGGTTCATTCGCGCCTAGAGATCTTTGTGATCTCACCACCGCTAGCCGGCGGGGTCAGTCCCGCCAGTGGAACCAGGCGTCGAACACCGTGAAAGGCGGCTCCGCGAGAATTGTGTCGACGTTGATCTGCGGGTCGATCGCCGCCGCCAGGATCCCCGGCCCCAGCACAGCGATGTCATGGCGTGCGAGCACGTTGGCGACGTCAGCACCAACGGCTTCCCAACCCTCAACGGGCAACGTGGAAACACTGCGAACAGACACCATCGACGCCGCACTGTTCCCATCAGCATCGACCGAACGCCACGAGCCGGAGCAGACGCAGGCCACCGGCGCCAAACGGCACAGTAAGACAGACAGGCCCTCGGTCCGCATACTCGTCGAGTACTCCGCAAACGTCGCCGAGCCGTCCCGCCGGGTCACAACAACCTCGACGAAGGACGCGAACCCGGAGCCGTAGTGATCGAACTCCGCGCGGTCGACGACCGCCGCCGAAGACCGATCAAGATCTGCGACAACCGCCCGCAACAGACCGTCAACGCGCTCCGCCGACAACCCCCAAGACTTCCAAGGCCCCTGGACCTGGTTTCGCGACGCGGCCCACTGAGCCGGGCCGGACCCGACAAGCTCGGGCAGTGGCACTTTCATTCCGTCAGGCCCCCTTGACCAACTGACGATCACAGCCGCTTCGGCACCGGCATAGCCTCGCACCCCAAACCAAGATCACCAAGTGCTTGCCCCACCTCCGCCTTTCAAACCCCAGGTCAACGCCGTGACCCGCCCGCCTTGGCCACCGCGCGCCCGCACCGGTTCTATCGCGGCGGGCGTGTCAGGTTGCCAACGTTAGGTCACATGTTCGAGGATGCCCCGGTGGAAGATCTCGCCGCATGGCACAACGGACGTACCGGCCCGGAGGCGATGGCGGTGACCGTGCGCCGCAACCCCGACGGAACCTGTGAAGTCGAAGTACGCACTCACAGTGCCCAGAGGCTCCAGGATCAGCTCACCGAGGCCAATGCCTTCGCTCTGGCCGCTGACATCCGCCGGGCCGCCCGTGGCCGCTGGCAACGCGCCGACGTGCCGGTCCGCACATGACCAGCGCTCAGCCCGCCGCAGCAAGCCGCGTCCGCTGGTCGACCCTCAGCCAGGTCGCGGCCATACACCCGCACGACCAGGCCGAAGCCGATGACCAGCGGCGCGTGATGGAATGGATCACTTCCGGCGTCGGGCTGTACCGGCTCGCCAAGCCCGCGACCCCGCCGATGCATCTGGTCTCCTACTTCCAGGTCATCGACCCGGACACCGGCTGTCTGCTGCTCGGCGAGCACCGCAAAGCGGGGCTCCTGCTGCCCAACGGCGGGCACGTCGAGCCGGGCGAGACCCCGTGGGAGGCGGTGGTCCGCGAGTGCGCGGAGGAACTACGGCTGACCGCCCGGGCGTCGTCGCGGCTCGGCACCAGCCCGGTGTTCGTCTCCGTGACCTCCACCGTCGGATCCGCGGCTGACCGGCATGTCGATGTGTCGTTGTGGCACGTCGTCCACGCCCGCCGCGCGGACGTCGACTACTTCGACGAGGCGGAGTTCACCCGGATGCGGTGGCTGTCCCCGGACGAGGTCCTGGCCACCCCGGTCGGGCAGTTGGACCCGTGCATGCACCGCTTCACCCACAAGATCACCGCCCCAGCCTGGGGTCCCTCGGCCGGCCTCAGCCAGGAGGGTGTTGCCGGTGGCTGTCTATGCGGGAGGATCCGGTTCACCGTCAGCGGCGAGCCCGACTACCCACACGTGTGCAGCTGCCGACACTGCCAGAAGCGGGCCGGCGGGCCGCTGCAGTCCTGGGTCAGCTTCCCGCTGGACGAGCTGCGCTGGACCGGCGAGGGCGGCGCGCCGACGTGGTACGACACCTTCCCGGACACGACCACCCGAGGATTCTGCGCCACCTGCGGCAGCCACCTGGCCGCCTACGACTACGGCGACACTCTCATCGGTATCAACCTCACCGCCCTGGACGACCAGCACGACCCCCGGCTCGTCCCGGTCAACCAGTCTTTCCGCGACGACGCGGTCGGATGGCTCCCGCAGGTCCCAGACACCCAGCACAGCACGAGCAGGTGACCTGGCCCGCATGCCAGCCCTGCACTCCCGGCGGCTTCAGTCCGCGAGGCCCCGCACCAGGGTGATCAGCACGTAGGACACGGGCAGGGCCGCGAAGCACAGGACCGCGCCCATCGCCTGGTGTCGTTCGCTGGTGGCGGTTCCGAGGCGGGGGCGGGAGGCGAAGGCGAGTGCGAGGTAGCCGGTGAACAGTGCCAAGGAGCTCATGCCCCAGGCGTCGACCCTCGGAAGCTGACTCCGGGCGCGGGCCCCGCAAACACCGACGAGCCAGCGTCCACGTCATCTGCGCCCCGCAACGTTTCACGCCCAGCCCAGTACTGGCATCGCGCTAGAGCGAGCGCTGCTGGCCCAATCTCACTACCCCTGACGGAGATACGAGCCGCAACGTACAGACTCCAACTCCGCCAGGCCGACGAACGCCCAAGCGTGAGCGCCATGCCTTTATCTGTCGATGTCAGCAAACCGGGTGCGTCTGATCTCGTCGGCCTCGGAGCCTTCAAGCCATCGTGTCACCGTCAATGTCCGGCCGTACCAGTCGACGGTGCCGGTGTTTAGTTCTTCCAGTGCATCCGTGTCGTCGGGGTCGGCCCTGTCGCTGAACGACCAGTTGCCATTCCCGTCGTCCAACATGAGCAGGAGGTCGACACCGGTAGTGGTGGTGCCGTCCGACCAGGGCAGCACCTCAACGTGCACGAGGAGATAGCCCGCCGCACCGTCACCGGAGACAACGGTGGCTATTCTTCCACCGAACCGAGCAGCTCCTTCTACCACCACGGTGCCCACTTCCGTGGCTTCCTGTGGCTCACGTGGTAGTTGTTGGTCATCTTGCCCTTCACGCCCGCGCGAGACTCGAAGTTGGATTGCCAGACATTCAACTTCTTCTTGTATTCAGACGAACGATGCTGCCGAAGCTTGTTCTTAGACACCGACCGCACGCCTCCCCAGTCCGTGCGCGCCTTTTTGGCCCCTCGTTTCACCCACATCTTACCGGCCAGCCATGACGTCGCCCGAGTTGCTCGCATCCCACCACTCATGCCTTGGGTCGCCCGTGCCGCCCGGACAATCATGACTGCTCTGGCAGCGTAAACGGCCGCCCCCGCGCCGACTGCGGAAAGCGCGATTCCGGCCGTCATGAGGGCCGCCATCTTCCAGTTCCCGGTGGCGGCGTAGGAGACCGCCGCCACTCCGGATGCGATCATGCCAATCGGTCCGGGGATGATCGCGGCGATCGAGGCGACGGCCGCGACCTTTCCGAGGATCTTCTTCCAGCCCCAGCGGCCATCGAGGTCCGTGCAGTTCACCGGGTCGGCATTGCAGTAGTCATACGCCGTCGCTGAACCGCCGGCCACGGGGTCGACCTGCAAGAACCGTCCGAGGGCAGGCTGGTACAGCCGCACACCCATGAGGACGACTCCGCCCTGCGCCTCGCTGGAACGCTGCTTGCCGCCGAGCCAGCCGTACCGCTGGCCGGCCTGCCCGGCTTTGGGAACCCCGAACTCGTCGAACTCGTGGAACTCCGGTGACGTCAACGCGGTGTCGATGGTCAACGCGACGTCGCCGTGCAGGTTCGACAGGGACAGTTTCACTTCCCCTGTCGCCGACGTGGTCGCCGCCAGATCGCCGTCCGGACCCGAGACGTTGCGGGTGACGGTTCCGAGGGCGGTGTCCTCGATGATCCAGCGGGCTTCGTCGGAGTCGTCGCCGTAGTGGTTGAGCTTCGACGACGCGTCGCTCCACGTGCCGCCCACGAGCTTTGCGGTGGTGAAGCCGCGGAACCGGTGTTTCGGGTCCAGGGTCCAGGCCTGCCTGGTGTCCGGGGTTTCCTGCCCGGCGACCAGGTCGTTGGCGTAGTAGGAGTTGTTCACTCCTCCGGGCAGGTTTGTGGTTCGCCCGAACGCGTCGTAGATGTATCCGGAGTCGGTGAGCCGGTCGGCGGAGTCGTAGGTATGTGACCCCTCCGAGTCTGCGGTGGAGGACTGACACGCCCCGCCCGCGCCGGCGCCGAACGACTTCTGGCCGGTCCGGTTGGTCCGGGTGTCGTAGCTGTAGGTCCGGGTCACACAAGCTCCGGCCGTATCCAGCTGCTTGACCGAGTTGAGCCGACCGACCTTGTCGTAACCGTAGGTCTTCGACCCGCCGGTGTAGGTGTGGGAGACCTTGTGGCCTTGGGAGTTGTCGACCACCGACTCGGAGTAGAGCACCGTGCCGTCGGAGTCGCGGGTGTAGGCCCGGGCCACCGGGGACAGCGAGGAGTCCAGGGTGTCCCTACGCGTGACCCCTCCCGGGTAGGTCATCGCGACGAGCTGCCCGTCCGGGGAGTACGAAGCGGTGAACGTGCCCGCCACGGAGTCCGTCACCGAGGTCAGGAAGCCGCGCGGCTCCTTTACCCGGTCATACGCGTAGGTGGATGAGCCGGTGTTGTCGGTGACCTTCGCCGGCTTGCCGAACCGGTCGAACTCGTTGCGGGTCACCCCGCCGTCAGCGTCGGTGTAGGTGATAAGCCGTCCCAGCAGGTCGTACTCCCGGGTGATCGTCGACCCGCCCATCATCGTCTTCGTCACGTGTCCGGATGCCGGGTCGTACTCGGTGGTCAGCACCGGGACCGCGGTCCCGACGGTGGAGGTGATCTCCACCCGGGTGATCCGGTCCGCCCCGTCGTAGGTCGTGGTCGTCCGGCGGGTCTGGCCGGCCGCCGACTCGCTGACCACGCTCGGGTCACCAAACCGTGAGTACGCCTCCACGAACTTGACCGGCAGGTTCGTCGACATCCGGGCGGCGTCGTGCCCGGTAACCGCGCCGGCGGCCCCGGTAACACAGGGCTGGCCCGACCACTCGGGTTTTCCTCCACAGCGGCTGTCGTCGGGATTAGCCCCGGCCGTGTAGTAGATCGACTTCGTGGCCCGGGCGTCTGTGCCCTCAGACCCGATGCCCCAGGAGCTCAGGGGGCGGGCTGAATCGTCGAACACGACGTAGCTGGGACCCGCGTCATTGGTCACCGAAGTGGCCTTCTTGAGCTTCCACCCCGAGGCGCCGCCCTTCTCCGCGCCGTAACCCTGTTGGGTGATCCGCACATCGGCGTCCGGGTAGCCGGGAACAATCGCGCCCTCCCGCTCGGTCGTGACGAGGTGATAGGTCAGCCCGTCCGGTTTGCTCTCGTCGTAGACGTTGGTCTCGCGACCACGGGCGATGACCTGGCTACCAGCTGGCAGTGCCGCCAGCTTTCCTGTCGGGTCGACCAGGTCGTTCTCCAGCACGATCCTCGCCGTCGGGCCCACCGTCTCGATCAGGTCCAGACCGTCAACGCTGTAGGTCTTCACCGTCGACAGCGCGTTGGCGCGGCTCGCCGTGTCCAGACCGTTGAGGTTGAGGTCGCCCAGGTACTGCTCCGCGTTCGGCAGGGTTCCCAGCGCCAGCTCGCGGTTGGTCGCCTCAAGGCTGCGCACGACGTTGCCGGAGAAGTCGTACTCCTGGGTGTCGATGTGCCCGCCCGGGGTGGCGGTGTTGATCTGCTGCCCAGAGGCGTTGAGGTAGGACACGTTCGCCGGGCCGTAGCCGTCCCTGCCGGGAACGGTCGCGGACGCGGTCGAGGTTCCGGGGCTGGTTTCCGGCCCGAAGACTGCAGTGGCGTCGGTGGGCAGGTCCTTCTGGCCCCACGTCCCGACAGCGTTCCAGTCCATGTCGTACGGGCCGCCGGCAGCCCGGGTCATCGGAACGTTGTACACCATCTGGGTGGCGTTCTCGCCGTCGAGCTGATCCTTCGTTCCGGCCTTCAACGCGCCGCGACGGAGCTTCTGGAGCTTGCCGTCCGCGTCGAAGTCGAACATGTTCGGCAGCTCCGCCGCGCCCGAGACCTTCGTGACCCGACCTGCGGCGTCGTAGTCGTAGACCGTCCTGAGCGGGCTGGCCAGGCGCGGATCCCATACCTGACGCATTCTGCCCTGGTCGTCGTAGGCGTAACGGGTCACCTCGACGGAGTTGACCGTGGCGGCGACCGGGTCCCAGTTCCACACCTTGACGCTGCGAACGTGATCCACGAAGTCGCCGGGCACCGTCGCGGTGGCGGTGGTCGTGGTGGCGTACTCGTACTCGAGGACCTCGCATCCCTTCGCCGGGACCGGGGCCGTGCAGTCACCCGTCCCCGGCTCCTGCGGGTTGATCACCCGCTTGACCAGGTTGCGACTGTCGGTCGTGTCATACAGGTACCGGGTGGTGGAGTTGGCGTTCGCGGTCCAGGTCGAGACGACCACGAACTTCGCACCCTGTCTGGTGAACGACACGGTGGTGCCGTCGAGTTCGGTGAGCCGGTACTCGGTGTCGGAGACTTTCGTGAGGGTCAGGTCCTCCGAGCCCGGCTCCGCGAAGAAGCCCCCGGCGGTGTTCTTCGCGAACGTCAGGTGTCCGCCCGCGGCACCGGTGACCTGTGCCACCTCCGCTTCGGGGAACTCCAGCCCCGTGAACTGGTGATCGGCTGTACCGTCGGTCACTCCGCCCTGCCACTGCGGGCCGAACGGCGCGATGACCTCACGGACTGACAGGTTGTCCCAGTAGACCTTCTTCCCGGAACCACCGGCCGCGCCGTTGTAGATGCGGAAGAACGCCTCTGTCGCACCGGCCGGGATGGCCAGGTCGACGGTGAGTTCCTGCCACGCGCCGGTCCACCCGGCTGGGATGGAGGCGACCTCGTGGTAGCCGGTCGCGTCCTTGTAGAAGCCGACGATCCGGTTACCTCGAGCCTGATGGGCCGGGTTCAGGCCGGTCTCGACTGGGACATAGATCCAGCCCGTGGCGCGGTAGCGTCTTGCGGCCTGCATGCCCAGATGGAGCGCGCCGTTGTTGCCCCCGACCGCGGCGAAGGTGTCACCGTTGGCCAGCGTCGGGACGATCTCCAGCGAGTCGGTGGATGACCCCTGCCCCCGCACGGTCGACCTCGTCAGTGTGCTGGTGCCGCCGTTGACGAATCCGGTGGCGTCCGTGGAGATCTGCTGCTGGTTGGCTGTGAGCCGCTCGCCCTGCTTGACCCAACCCGCCTGAGCGGACCGGGAGGACGCCGTTCGGGTCACCTTCAGCCCGAACTCGTCGGTGTCGGTGGAACCCAGGCTGTAGTCACCGGTGAGAAGGTTCACCGAGCCGGGTCCCACGGTGGTGCCGGCCGCGCCGTCACCGTTCGGGTCGACGTTGGCCGTGATCCACTGGGTGTCATACGAAGGGTCGGCGTCGCTGGCGGTGAACAATCGGGCCCGAACCTGTACGACCCCGCCAACGGTGCCGAGGGTGTCCACGGAGTTCCAGGAAGCGTTGGCACCGATGTCAGACAGCAACGCCGGGGCTGAAGTGAGTGGGCTGCCGTTGGCCTTGACCAGATGCGGCAACGGAATGTCGTAGACGGTTCCACCCGGGCCGCGCCGGTACTGGTAGGTCACCCTGGTGTAGGTAGAGTCGCCCGCGATGGCGAGCTTCGCGCGCTTCACGATGTTCGAGCCCGCCAACGGGGTCGTCAGTCCGGCCTTTCCGACGTTGAACTTGTAAACCGTGGTGTCGGACAGGTTGCCGGCCTTGTCCTTCGCCCGCACGGTCAGAGAACGCGATCCGTCCTCGGTCGGGGTGACCTGAACGGTGGTGGCCCCGCCCGCGGCGATCTCCTTGGGCGCGGTCTCGGTGTCCAGCTGATAGGTGTAGACAGCCGTGTCCGACGTCGGGCTGACGGGGGCATTGTAGGGCTGGACCTCGTAGATCCGGGCCGCCGCGTCAACGCCCTGCGTCGGCGTGATCACGATGACCTTGACGTATGTGGCCTGGACAGGTGCCGGCAGCCCGTGGTCGACCATCGACAGGGTGTTGCCGCGGACCTGGGTCGCCGTCGACCAGTTCGCCCCGTCCAGGGAGGTCTGGATGTCGTAGTCACGGGTGTTGAACCCAGCCTGCTCACCTCCGTCGCCGGCATGGCGGACCACTACGTTCGTGATGGTCCGCGTCGACGCCAACTGCAACTGCAGCCATTTCGACGGATCCGTCGAGCACCACTTCGAACCGTTTCCGGTGATGCCGTCGACGGCCTTGGCTGCGGATTCCGCCACCTGACACGCGGTGCTGCCGGTCGCCTGCGCGACGGGGACCACGCCGAGGCCATAGGTCTCCACCTCATAGACGCGGGAGACTGAGGTTGTGTCCTGAGCGGGGGTGACCACGACCAGTCTGACGTGGACGGCACGGGTGGGAGCCGGAAGCCGGTCGTTGGTGACCGAGGCGGTGTTGCCTCTGACCTGCAACGCCGTGGTCCAGGTGGTGCCGTCCACGGACGTCTGGATGTCGTAGTCCTTGGTGTTCGCCGTCACCGACTCCCCGCCGGCCCCCGCATGGCGGATCACCACGTTGGTGACCATCTGCTCGGAGGCCAACGTCACCTGCAGCCACTTCGAGGAGACGTTGGAGCACCACTTCGAGTTGTTGGCCGTGGTGCCGTCGACGGCCTTGTCGGCAGACTCCGATGCCTGGCACGGCGTGCTACCCGTCGCCTGGACCACCGGTGCGAGTGCTCCGGTGCCGGACGGCTTCAATGTGAACGTGCCGGCCTGGCCATAGCGGCCGTGGTTCCACTGCCCGTCGTTCGGGTAGTCCGTGGAGGCGACGAACGGGGCGCTGGGCTTTACGGTGTCCACGGTGAACTCGCAGAACTGCGACCAGGTGTTGGACGTGATGCCGTTCGCGCTCCACGTCTTACCGTCATCGGTAGCCGCCCGCCACGAATATGTGCCGCCCTCGGCGAGCAGGCCAGCAGGAATCCTCTGCTGCAGCACCGCGCCCTGGTCGGCGAACGCCGTCTCGAACTGGGTGATCATTGCCCCGTTGGTGGTCCACAGCTGGATCCACGCCTTGAGCCTGTCCCCGTCGTCATTGCTACCGGTCACATTCAGCGTCGGCGTCGTCGTGTTGATCCCCGGCCGGGAGGCTCCACTGACGCAGGAGGTGGTCGGGCTCGTCGACAGGGCCGTCACCTTCGGCCGGGCGTTGAAGGTGATATCCAGGCTGATGTTCGGGTCGAACTTCTTCCAATACGTGTTGTCGGCTTCGCTGCCGGCGGCCATGCCGAAAGAGATCGTGGTCCCGCCGCTGTCCTGGGTGTCCTGTAACGCGGACGTGACATCCCAGTCCACGGTGCCCGCCGGACACGACGACGCGCCACCGATACCACCGGGTGACCAGCCGTGTGACTCGTTCTTGTCCCCGATGCCGTAGGTGTTGGCGGGCGGCTTCGACCAACTCTCCTGCCCTGTGAGCCACGGCGTCCTGTACAACGACACCCGCTTCGGGTCACAGTTGAACGACCACACCTCATACGCCTTGAAATGCGCGGAGCTGATCTGGCGGTAGGTGCCCACGCCGCTGCCGCCAAGGTCGATGTTCCAGAACGACCGGCGCTTGTTCGCCCCGCCATTCCACGTACCCGTCTGGGCGTAGTCATTCGGGCTGAAGTTCATCCGAGTGTCGGTCGAGTCGAGCAGAAACCAGCCGTGCTTGCCCAGGGTCCAGGACGGGTCAATCGTCACCGGGAACGTGGTGCTGGGATCCGCCAGCATCGCGGCGTCCGGAACGACCTCGACTCCACCGGAGACAGCCTTCGTCACCATCACGGCACGCTTGCCCGCCGGCGTCGCGGGTTCCGCGCCCGCCGCGCTGCGTGCCTTCGGCGCGGCCTGTGTCCGGGACTCCTGGCTACGCAGAAGCTCGGCGTCCCACATCTCCGCCGCCGAAGAGGTGAATACAGCCTCTCCCTTGACGTTGACGAACTCCACCGGCCTGCCGGACAGCTGCCGAGCGGTCACACCCTTCGTGGTGGTCGCGAACCGCAGCGTCTTCAGATTCGGGTTCTGCGCGGCCGAACGGTCCTTGACGATCAGAACTTCGGAGAACCCGTCCACGCTCGCCGTGACCTTCAGGTCGATCCCGGGCAGGACGTCCGCGTAGGTGGCGGTCGCCCCGGCGATCTGCGGCGTCGGCAGCGTCCCCACCGGCGAGCCGAGAGCCAACTCCTGCCCGTCGACCACAGCGCGCAGCAACGGCGCGTCACCGCCACCGGAGAACTTCAGGTCCATCGGTACCGCCGCCGGCGCCACCGACCCGTCAGCACCGAAGCGCAGGGTCGGATCCACTGGTACCCAGTCACTCCCACGACGCACCCGCACCGGACGGGAACGGTGACTTAGTGTAATCGTACTGTCGGGGTTCGCGTACGTTTCGTCGGTTTCCGACGTCAGCCCAGATACCTTGATCTTCTTCTTGCACAGCTTCGCGGCCAACACCGCCGACGCCTCGTCCGGACGGTCATCCGGACACACCGCCGGCGGCTTCGGTGCCGCCAGCGCCGGGCGCGCTAAAACCACTGGCTCTGTCAACGTCGCTACCAGCGCCAAGGTCAGGAACATCAAGAAGGTGGACCGCCACCGCATCCGACGACCCGTGGCAGCAACACCACGACACAACTCAGACCACGACACTGTTATAGCTCCCCGTTTTACGACTGGCGACGTCACCAGCCATAAGACGGCAACCGGCAGAGAATACGGACCGTAGCGGAGCGGCTGTCAAACCTCCGAAGGCGCACGGAAAGCACTAACGCCGATCGACTAACAACATGCCCAAAATGTCTACCGAAATGGACGACGGCAGAGTGCGCGGTTCCCCGCTCACGCGCCGGCCCGACTATCCACCCACCGACAACAACGACTCCGGGACCGCCCGCCGCGCGCCTGCTAGATCTCCACGCCCCAAGCCAAGATCATCCCAGTCGATGATCAACATCGAAAACGGACCCTAGTCGAGCCGTGCTGTGACCGGTACTTCGCGGCGGGCCCGGTGGTGCGGGATCGACTCCTCCGAAGGTCACCACGACTACGCGATCATCGACACCACCGTTGCCGTGCTGGCCCGCGGCCAGGTCGTCACCTCGATGCGGGTCACGTGCGGCCACCAGCACGCCTCTCGCTGCCAGCTTTCAGCCGGGCGACCTGGTGCCCGTGGCCGCCATCCACGCCCCGGGCGCGCACCAGTACGCCGGCAGGCGACCACTGGACGTCGACGCGGTGCGCGTCGTCCTGGAGGAAGCCGCAGCCGAGCAGACTCGCCGCCTCCGCGCCGTCGCCGCCTGGACAAAGGGCCAGCTGATGGCGAACCGCCGACTCGGCAAGTTTGTGGTTAGGGGGTGTGGCGCTCTGGTAGTCGTGCTGGCCTGCCCCGGTTGGGTGTGAGCGGAGGTCGACCTCGTTGGCAAAGTGGGCAAAGTGCGCGTCCGGTGGTGGGGCGGATGAGTGCGCCGGCGGGGGTTCCGTGGACGCATTCGGGAGCTCTGCGGCGTTGGACTTCGAAGGCTGCTGCACTGTCGTCGTCGCCGTGCAGGACCGTGTGGTGTCGGCGTAGGTCGCTGTCGGGGATGGCGCGCAGGTAGGCGGTGAGTGAGCGGGTGATCCGGTTCTCGTCGCAGATCTTGGTGATGATCGCAGCGGCCTGGATCTCGTCGGCTCCGGTTGCCTCGGCGACGCGACGGACGTCGGCAGGGCGGACGGTCGCTGATGGTGACGAGATGGATGGTTGTTCTTCTAATGGTGGAGTTCCGAGGTCGGTACTACCGACACCCTTGCTGGCGGGCTGATTGTGACTACGGTGGTTCCGTGGCGGAACCAGTGGTGTGACTACCGTGGTCACAGTCTGTGGAACTACCGTGGTGCCACTTTCGGGCCTGGTGTCGGCTGCGGGAATGGTCAGGCGGTAGACCGTCGGACGGCGGTGCGCCCGGTGCACCACAACGAGCCAGCCGCCTGCCTCCAGGTCATCGAGGATCTTCTTGACATTGCTACGCCTGCGGATCCCGGCACCGGCCTGCAACCGGTCGTAGGTGAGCCACGCGAGATCCGCCGATGCCGACTTGTCGCCATCCGCGTCGCGTGCGTGACGGGCGTAGGTCTCCGCGACCGCCTTATGATCTGCCGCCAGAACCTCCGAGTCCCACACCGCGTCCCGAAACCGGTCACGAAACCAACGAGGCGCGCTCACCGGACCCACAAGCCCGAGCACACGATGGGCGAGGCACCGCAGACCCGGCCGCCAAGGAGCATCTCATTCTCGGTACGCCACAAGGCGTCGATATTCTCTACACATTTCACGACGCTGATCAACGCTCCACTTCGCCAAAAGGTCAAGTCACGACCCAAGCAGACGAGCGGCCTTCGATCAGCGGGACGCTGCGGGAGCCGGCGCGGCTAACATTCCCACAGTCAGAGGTCACACTGCGAAAGCAGCGTCCACAACCCTTCCCCGCACCGTTGGTGTGTTCGGCGTGCCGCTCGGCTACCGGACGTTCCTTGCGGGGCGTACGCGATGTCGACTGCACTGCGCAGTTCGCGTCAGGCGGGCGGCCAGTAGGCGAGATCATGGTGCGGGTGGGGGCCAGCGTTGGCGGCGATCTCCGAGCCGTGGCCGCTTGAAAGGTCGTGCAGGGCGTACGGGCGGCGTTTGCCAGGTCGGTACCAGACTCGGCCGGCTGAGTTCGTGTCGGCGGCGGCCACGGCGACTTCTCCGTTCCACATTCCGGCGAGCATGCCGCGGACCTGATCGCGGCGTGCGACGTCACGTGTCCACAGCAGGACCAGGTAACGAATGCCCATGGCCGCGAGGTTCCGATGGGCGGCGAGCTGTCGGAGTAGTTGACGATCGTCGTCACCGGCGTCGACGTGCAGGAAGAATCCGACTACCCGCCCGTGTGCCTGCCATACGCCGTGTCCGTCGGGGCGGATCCCGTAGGGCTCGAAGGTGGCTGAGGTGCGCTGTCGGGACCACCAGCGCAGCAACCGGGTGTCCGGGTGGGTACGGATGTGTTGGATGAGACCGGTGAAAAACCAGTTCACCGCCAGCGTCGCGCCGAGCTGCGGTTCGCTCACAGATGGCCAGAGCCTCCCGGCCGCTCCTTCTCTCAGCACAGTTCGCCCGTGCGTGCTGGCGACCTCGTGTGAGCGCAAGCGGTGGCCCAGCGAGGCGATCGCGTACAGGTACTGCGCCCCTGAGCTTCCCTGGCCCGTCGCCGGTTCACGCGACACCACTCCTAGGTGGTGCAGGATGGCGAGTCGGCGTTGGGCCTTGCGCGATGAGGTGAACAGGGCAGCGGTGATCTCGCGGGTCGTCAGGACCTTGTGTCGGTGAAGGAGATCGACGACGGCGAGGTCGCGAGCGGTGAGACGCCGCAGCACATGGGGAGGCACTTCGCTGATCGTGGATTCGGGCAATGTTGCGATGTCCTGCATCGTGGGGGCTCCCGGGACAGGGCTGCGGCCATTCGGCCAGCGGTCGGTTCTTGACGGAGGCCGGGACTTCGAGCGGTGCGCGGTCGTCACGGATCCTCGTGGTAGCGGCCGGGGTTGGTCGCGCTGTTGGGGCCGTGGGCGCTGGGCAGCTCGTGTAACGCCAGCACCGAGGTGGTTCCGGCGAGGTGCCAGATCCTGGTCGCCGGGTCGTGTCCGTGCGCGGCGACAGCGACGGGTACGCCCACTCCCCTGCGCAGCGAGGCGAGGAGGTTGTCTCGGCGGGCGTCGCTGGGCACCCACAGGAGGACCGGGTAATGCGGGCCCCTGTGAAGGAGCCGTCGGTAGGGGGCGAATTTGGAAAGGATCCGACGGTGTGACTCAGTTCCGTTGTCATGCTCGAGCCAGAACCCGACCGTACGCCCCTGTGCGGTCCAGATCCCGTGGGCATCGGGCCGGATTCCCGTCGCCGAGTGCACGCTGGTGGCGTGATGCTCAGACCACCAGCGTTCCAAATGGGTCCCTCGATGGGTGTGGGTGTGGCTGATCAGGTCGATGAAGAACTGGTTCACGCCGACCGCGTGCCGCAGCTTCTGGCTAGACACGAGGCGCGTGACACGTTCGGCGTGGCTACGTGGAAAAGGGCGCCGTGGATAGTCGAGCTCATACGGCGAGGAGCGCAACCGCGCGCCGATCGGTCCCAGGGAGTACAGGAACTGTCCGTTGCCGCCGCGAGGTCGCGACCAGGTGTGTCGGGAGAGCACATTGGTGCGGTGCAGGATCGTCAGCCGCTGCTGGGCGGAGCGGACGGTGTCGAAGAACGTGGCGGCGATCTGCCCGGTGGATAGGAGGTGGTGTTCTGCGAGGCAGTCGAGAATTTGCAGATCGCGGCCCGTTACGCGACGCAGGACGTCAAGGGGTTGAGGCTTGGACGGTGGGGGTGGAACGCGACTCATGCGATCCCTCCCTTACTGGTGGCCAGGGCACGCAGGACTGTTCGCTGCATGGCCGCGATGTCTGCCGCGCGGTCGTCCGGGCGCAGGCACACGGGCCCATCGGGGTCGGCGTCGGTGGCCAGGAGAATGTCGGCCGCGCCGTTGTGCGTCGGGCGGAAGGCCAGGGTCCAGTCGGGGCCGGTGACGACTACGACGAGCACGGCGCCGCGGAAGGTTCGCCCGACCCGGATGGCGCCTGGCCGGTTAGCTGTTCGCCGGGCCTCGAGCAGGATGCGGTCGAGGTCGCTGAGGTGTGTGGTGTCGGCGGCCTTGGCCCAGTCGTGGGCCCGCACGTCGTGGCCGGTCGCGGAGCGGTCGACGACGAGGCGGGCGAAGTCGGCGACCCGGGCGTGCTGCTGGCGGATTCGGACGGGGGTAGGTGTGGGTTCGGTGGTCATGACAGAACTCCGGGATGAGGTTTGGGGAAGGCAGACGGTGGGCTGTCGGCGTTGAGGTCGTCGAGCCAGCGCAGGAGTGGCCGCAGGTGGCGGTCCGGGCCGTAGGCGAGCAGGGTGCCGTCGGCGGAGTGGCAGCCGATGGCCTGGGCGTGCGCGAGTCGGCGGCGACTGTTGACCCGGCCCATGTGCACCAGCAGGCCGCGCTCGGGCGGCGAGGTCGGCGGCGGCCGGACCGAGTTTCCAGTCCGTGGAGCGTGCTGGCGGCGTCGCCGACCACGTCAGGTGCCGTGGCCCAGGCACACAACTGGAGGCTCGTGCGGGCCGACATGTGTCGCAGCCAGGCCAGATAGCGCTCGTCGCCCGGGTACTTGCCGGCGAAGATCGCGTTGTCGGCACACCACTCGACGCCGAGGGCGGGGCTGCCGCCGCCGGCGGGGGTGCAGATCATCCCCAGCCGGCCGTCGGCCATGACCGCGCGGACTTTAGGCCCGCTGGCGGTGGCGTAGTACCGCACGGGCGACCACGACTGCGGTGACCACCGCGAGGGTGGCGGTGGTCTTGGCCAGCATCTGACCGGGTAGCGCTGGCCACACAGCGAGCCCGGCGAGGGTGAGGAACAATGCGGTGTCGACAAGCGCTCCGAGGGCGCCGGAGGCCAGCACGGCTTTGGCCCAGCCGCGTCGGCGCAGCGGACGGTAGACCGTCCAGTCCGCCAGCTCGGAGACAGTGAACGCTGCCGCGGAGGCGAGTACGAGCTGCGGGTCGGCGGCCAGTGCCGAGATGACCGCGCCGGCGGCCACGCAGGCGAGGATCGCGCGGCGGCCGGCCAGGTCGTCGACCCAGTCGCGTAGCAGCAGCACCAGGCCGGCGGCCCAGGTCCCGGCTGTGCACCTCAGGCCGAAGCCGGCGGGCACGAGCCCGAACCGGGTGGTCAGCATGTTCGTGGCGACGGCGGAGGCGATGAACAGGGCGACCGCCACCATGGCGAGCCGTCGGCACGGCGGGCGAGGTGGGGCTATGTAGTCGCCGTCTCGCCCGGCGAAGTCCGTGGACAGGTCGCGCGGGGGCAGGTGTGGAAGGAGTTCTGGAGTCACATCGGAGTCCTTGAAGTGTGATGAACGGAAGGCGGTGCTTCGCCAGCCCGCGTTGGCGGGCGGCGGAACGGCGGTGTGAGGAAAGGCCGGTCAGGCCAGGTGTGCAGACAGGCGGCTCAGTGCCTGCTGGTGGTGAACCGGTCGGTCACTGATGGGGGAATCGAGTTGGCCTTGGCCCACACGATCGCGTTGCGCAGGTATCAGCCGGCGTCCTGCGATTCCAGCGCCGCCCGCCACGGCACCCGAGACGTTCCTTGGCCTCCAGCGCCCGGCCCGAGCTGGTGGCACCGGCCGGCCGTCGGGACGCGGCGTGGCAGTCGTCGAGGTTCAACCAGACCTTGCCGTCGTCGGCGAGCGCGCGGCGGACTGCGAACATGACAACGAGCACTCGAGGCGGCCCTCCAGGGATGACTCAAGGGGCCAAGGTGCCGGTCAACCCCGGAACGCTCCGCACCCCGGCAGATCTGCCTGGCGGTGGGGTCCGGGGGCGCCGAGTGTGGGCAGTTGGGGTTGCCGCCGGTCCACGCTCCGGTGCCGCAGTCCCGGAGGCCGAAGTACGGCGGGCTGGCGAACACGCAGTACACCGCCCCTCCGCCACTGCGGCGGTGACTTCGGTGGCGTCGCCCAGGTACCGCTCTACCGGTCCCGTGCGGTGGTGTAGCCACTCCTTTTGGTCGGCCGCCTACTGGCGGTTACGGCCGTGACCGTCTGTGTCGGCACAGCAGGGCGCGCAGCGCAGCGACCGCCTGCTGGGGGACGACACCGTTGCCGAGGATCCGTAGCGCCACGGTGCGTGGCAGGTCCAGGCGGGTGACCCAGCCGGCCGGCAAGCCCATGAGCCACTCGACGAGCGGCGGGGCGAGGACGGGTTTGCCGTGGGTGCCGGGCTGGGTCGGTTCGGGGGCGGGGCGGCCCATGAGCTGTGCCCAGCGTGCGACGGCCGGGGCGTAGGCGCCCCAGCGTGCGAGGCCGCCGACGGCGAGGTTCTCCTCGGCGTGCCGGGTAGGGCCTGGTCGGATGCGCACGGCCGCCGACGGCAGGGTCAGATCTCCCGAGGAGCCGCGCTGCCCGGGGCATCCTTTCGTTCCGTCCGTTGCCCGAGGGGTCGGCAGAAGGTCTCCGACCAAAACGTGGAGGCTCGCCCGGATCGCTGCTCCGGGTGAGGGTGACTGGTTGGTGCCGAAAGCGACCGCCGCCGGGGTCGGCAGTAAGGCGAATGGGAGCACGAACTGCGAAAGTGGCGGGCGGAAGCCGGGCCCGGCGGCGTGTCCGGCGGCGCCGGTGTCGCTGGCCCGCGGGGTCGGCAGCAGCGCAGATACGAGAACGTGTTCGAGGTTTCCTCCTCGCGGGTTGTGGTCGGCGCCCTTGCCGTCACGGGCACGGGGCGTCGGCAGCAGGTCGCCTTCGAGGACGTTGGGCAGGGTCCGTTGGTGGCCCGGGCCTTTGCCGTCGCGTGCGCACGGCGTCGGCAGCGTCACCAGCGCGTCGCCCGGGCCGGGTGGCGAGCAGGAACATCCGGTCGCGGCGGTGGGCGGCGCCGAGGTCGGATGCTCGTAGGCTGAGCCAGCTCGTGTCGTACCCGAGCGCGGCCAGGTCGGCGAGGACGACGTCGAGGCCCCTGCGGCGCAGGGCGGCGACGTTTTCCACGAAGACGAGCGGCGGTCGAAGGACGCGAACGCCGTCGGCGATGACGCTCCACAGGCTGGAGTTGGGCCCGGTGATGCCGGCGCGTCGTCCGGCATTGGAGATGTCCTGGCACGGGAACCCCGCCGTGACGACGTCGACCTTCTCGAGCCGGGTCCAGTCGAGGGCCCGGATGTCGCCGTGGTTGACGACGCCGGGCCAGTGCTCAGCCATGACCCGGCTGGCGGCGGGATAGGTCTCGGCGTACCAGGCGAGCCGGCCGCCGAGGACGACTTCGACAGCGAGGTCGAGCCCGCCGAAGCCCGAACAAAGCGACCCGATGCGGGGTCCCGGCGCGGGAGTGTGGCCACCGCTCACGCCACCCCCTCACCGGCGGGCGCGCCTGAGGCGCAGGCGAATGGTCCGCACCCGCCGAGGTAGGGCTGCTTCTTCTTCGGGCGCAGGACCACCTCGTCGAGCGGTACGCGCTGGGAGTGCAGGAAGAACTGCCCTCGCAGCGGGTGTCCGTTGGCGTTGGCCCGCGCCGACCCGTTGCGGATCGCGTGGTCGAACTCCACCGCCTGCCGCCACTCATCCGGCGAGTTGACCTTGAGGTCGGACCAGAACGCATCGTCGTGGAACGGGCACCCGATACAACTGGATCTTGGGGTGTTCGGTAGCCCGTTCTTCTCGAGGTAGGCGACGCAGTCCTCCCGTCGCCAGCCCAGGTCCAGCAGGGGGAAGCTGTTGACCATGTAGCGGACGTCGGAATCGCGCGCCCTGCCGACCTCGTCAAGACTGATCCCGACCTGCATGACGGCGTGCACGCCGGCGGGCACCCGGGCCGGGTGGACGTAGCCGAGCCTGCTGCGGACCTCCTGCTTGATGCAGCTGATCTTGTACTGGCTGGTGCACTGACGCCTGGCCATTCCTCGCTGGCCCTGCGGCCCGAGCGTGAACAAGGGCATGGACGCGAACCGCGACTCAGGGTCGAGGGCGTCGCGGCGGATGTCTCCGGCGGAGACCACGACCAGTTCGATGCCGGCCCGTTCGGCGACGCGGCGGAGCCGGTGGAGGTGTTCGTACACCGCCGCCGGCTCCCACTTCGTGTCCGCCATGACGGCCAGATCCGGACGCGGGATGCGACCGGCCGCGGCGAGCAGGAGCAGCGTCGAGCTCTGCACGCCGGCGCCCAGACTCAACACCCGGATCGCAGGCTCTCCCCGCGGCACGGTCACAGGCTGGTCCCGGCGTTCGGCGGTGGCCGGAGCCTGCCGGTCACGCGTTCGCCGTCGGTGCCACGTCGCCACCGTCGTCCGCCCTTGCGTGCGGCGAACTCCACGAGGACGACCAGGCCGTCGCCCGGAAGGTCGTGCTCGTCGCCGTCAACGACGAACCGGCGGTAACCGAGCTGGCGGGCCCGGTCCCACACGGCGACCAGCAGCAGCGTCCGGGCCCGAAGGCTCGCCTCGCCGATGACGCTGGCCTGCAGGGTGACGCCGTCGTCGAACTCCGGGTCGGCCGGGGCGCCGCACGCGGCGACCGCGAGCAGTTCACGGTCGATGCCGCACACGCCCAGGTGGAACCGTCGGCTGGCCAGCCGGGCCGGGACCCGGTCGCAGGTGGCGGCGAAGTCACGCAGCTGGCGGTGCGTCACCCGCACGATCCGTCGCGAGGTGGTGGCCGTCATCGGGTCACCTCGTAGCCGGTCGTGTCGTCGAGCGGCTTGACCAGGCAGAGGACGTCCTCGTGCACGATCAGGTGCAGCGGGATTCCGGCGGCCCGTGCCTTGCGCACGGACTGGAGTTGGAAGAAGCTCGGTCGGGCGATGATCTGGCCGTCGCGGACGCCGCCGAGGAGGGTCACGCACCGTTCGAGCGGTGTGAGCCCGGCGTCGATGCCGGCGGCGAACACCGCGCTCGGGAGGTCGACCAGCAGGCCGCGTTTGCGGAACGGCCGTGCGGTGACGACGACGATCCCGCCGGGCTTGAGGAGCACCCGGCAGCCGCGCAGAATGTGGGTGAACTTGTCGATCAGCTCGCCCTGGCTGGCATGCGCCAGGTTGCCGCGGTCGGCGTCGCGTTCGCCGTAGGTGTGCACGGACTTGGTGATGCCGTCCTTGCCGGGCTGGACGTGTCCGTGCACGGTCGGCCCGTACGGCGGCGAGGTCACCACCAGCGAGACCTGCCGGTGCAGATGCCGGGGCACGATGCTGGTGAGTTGGGTGCCGTCGCCGCGCGCCACCATGCCCCGGCCCGCAGCACCGGACTGCTGGGTGTGGCGGATGTTGAGGTCGGCGATGGCGGCCCACTGCGCCTCGTACTCCACGCCGATGGCGTCGCGGCCGAGGTGCATGGCCTCCACGAGGGTGGTGCCGATGCCACACATCGGGTCGAGCACGATGTCGCCCGGCGAGGTGTAGGCGCTGATCGCGTGGGCGGCGATGTCGGGGAGCATCCGTGCCGGGTGGGCGACGGACTCAGGCACGTAGCGGCCCTTGCGCTGCGCGGGGCCGGTGCGCTGGGCGGTCGCCCACACCGACAGCAGAGCCCGCTCGTCGTAGCCTTCGGTCGTGGTCGGGTCAGACATGGTCGTCTCCGACGCGCGTGAAGACGAACAGGTCGGCGTGCACGGAGGCGTGCACCGGCTGCAACGGCGGGCCGTCCGGGTCGCTGTCCGGCGGCACCGGGCCGGGCGGCGGGTCGTCGGTGACGTAGACGAACTCGTCGCCGACCACGGGCGCGGAGACGGCGACGATGTGCTGGAGGTAGCCGAGGCGGGCGCCGCTGGCGGCGGCGACGACCGGCGTGAAGTCCTCCGGCACCGGGACCGCGCCGGGGGCGGTCGCTGCGATCAGCACCAGGCAGCCGCCCGGTCGCAGGAGCTTGCTCGCCGAGGCGAGCAGCCATGCCCGGCGCAGCTCACCGGCGACGGGGTCGGCGGCCAGCGGCCAGGCCGCGACCATCAGCGCGGCGCGACCGGTGCCGACGACGCTGCTCTCGGCGGAGGCGAGGGTGTCGGCATCGACGTCCTCGGCCGCGCCGGTCATCGCCGTGGCGTGCGGGGAGATGGACAGGTAGGTGGTGTCAGTGAACCGGGCTGGGTGGTGTGCCCGGCCGCCGGTGGACGCCGGCGCCGCCAGGACGACGCCGTCGGTGAGGTCGATGACCTGATCGCCCGGAGCCGAGTACGCCTCGACGAGCCGGGCTGCCAGGTGCGCCGGGATGTGCGAGCCGGCGGGGTCCGTGTGGGTGCGCGGGGTGCGCCAGACCGTGAGCGGGACCTGTGGGACACCGGGCACGACGTCGAGCAGGTCAGAGCTGGTGGGTGGTGTGCCGGCGGGATGGGGTGCGTTCATGGTGTGTCGGCTCCTGCCGCACGCCGTGATGCGCTGACACCTACCAATCGGCGTTTGGAAGAGCTGACGAACAGCCCCGGGCGCGCCCGTCTCTTTCACGCTCTTTCACGCCGTCTCTGCCAGACGCCGCCCCGATGTGGAAGAGGCCGACGAACGGCCCCGCCTTCTTTCAGGCTCTTCCACGCAAGTACCCGGCGACCTCTTCCAAGCAGGTGGGCACCGTGGAAGAGCGACTGATTTTTATGCATATACGGCTTTCGTGAATCCGTGGAAGAGCCTGCAAGAGGCCGTGAGAGCCGCCGTGCGCCGCTTTCCCGCTCTAAATCGGGTGACAGGGGCCGGCAAGGATGATCGAGGCTCTGCGCGTCGCTAGCCGCAAAAGGCCAGGTCAGGGCACCGCACGGCATGGGGGGTGGCCGCCAGGGTGGCTAGCCCGTGGAACACGGAGCACCCAGCGGAGACTGTGTGAAACAGGCTCTGAACTGCGGTGTTAGAGCCGTGGCAGAGGTGGGTGCGCCACTAATGGCCTACACCCTGCCCAACAAAGGGACCATCAGGAGTCCGCCATGACCGCCAACGCCGCCCCGCTCATCCCCCAGTCCTCGACCCTGGCCGCCGTCGACCAGACGTGGGATCTCCTGACCCGCGAGCCAGCCCCGCCGCTGGCGCTGGACTGCGACGCTCTCGCCGTTCGCCTGCGTCTGCCCGCCGGAACCCTGCCGGCGGGTGTCCGGTCGATGCGGGAGCTGCGCGACTGGATGCTCAAGCATCCGAGCGCGCTGCTGGCCCGCGACGTCATCTGGCGGGAGACCGCGACGAGGGCGCGGGCCGGTGAGACCGGTTGGGTCATCGCCGCCGTGGGCCTGGCCATGCCCGCGCTCGTGCGGTGTGCCGGCAGCCTCAGCGCCGGGTACCGGGGCGACCCTGCCGACATCGACTCCGAGATCGTCGTCGGGTTCCTCGCCGCGTTACGCGGCAGGGACCTGGACCTGTCCCGACCTGCGGTGTACGCGAAGCTGTGCTGGGCGGGATGGCGCGCCGCCCGCGCGCTGCGTCTGACCAACGACGCGGAGGTGCCGCGGCCGGACATGGACACCATGCCCGGCTCCCGGCCGCCGGAGGTCCCGTGGCGACACGTCGACCTGCTCGTGCATCGCGCCAGCGAGCTGGGGCTCATCGCGGTCGGGGACGCCGAGTCGTGGATCGACGTGCGCCTGGGAGGCAAGAGCACCTACCTGATCGCCGAGGCCCGTGGTCTCAGCGTCGACGTGCTGCGCATGCGGCTGACCCGCGCGGACCGGCGCATCGCCCAAGCTCTCGCCGACGGCGAGCTCACCGGCTACGCCTCCCCCGACGCCGCCCGCCACCTCGCCAGTAGGGCCAGCTCGGCCCATGCGGCACAGCCGCCGGCCGCCCCGCAGCTGGCGATGGCGGCCTGACCCTACGATCCTGTCCCCCGGCCCCGGCGGGCCCGATGCCTCACGGCATCGGCCGCCGGGGCCGTCTTGTGCTTCCACAACTCGGAGGTCGGAGCGGCACGCGTGCCTGGGGCGCCTCGCCCAGGCTGACTGCTGCCGCGACGGTGCTCTTCCACGCCCGGCCTGCGCGTGGAAGAGGTGGTGGTGGAAGAGCGTGAAAGAGGCTGTGAGACCCCAACCTGTTCGTCAGCTCTTACAAACGTCGATTGGTAGGTGTGAGACAACCGCGAAGGCCTCAGGCTGCGGTGGTCGCACCCGCCGCAGGGACAGCCGTGACGTTGCCGGGTCCCCGGATGTAGCGCACGCGATGCGCTGACACCCCATCGCACACCACCTGAACGGGAGGACCGGCTCTTCATCCGGGTCCTCGGTGCTGCGCGTCTGCGTCCCTGCGGCGGTCCTCACCCACTCGCACCTGCCCCGCCCGTCGCGGGGCGAGAGGACCTCCCATGTCTCCCAACTCGCGTTCCCCTCTGCGCCGCGCCGTCACAGGGGCGGTTGTGCTGTTCGCCGTTGCGGCTGTTGTGGCCGTCCCGGCGGTGGCGTCCGCCGATCCCGGCGGCGCCATTCTCGCCGCACCCAAGGACCTGCCCGGGGTGATCTCGAGCATCCAGGGCTGGATGCTCGGCATTCTCGGCGCCATCGTCACCCTCTACCTCGTCTACGGCGGGTTCCTGTGGGCCACCGCCGGAGGCGACCCGTCCCAGGTCGAACGGGCCAAGGGCGCGTTCCGCAACGCGCTCGTCGGGTTCGCCTGCGCGATCCTCGCGCCGGTGTTCCTGGAGATCGTCAAAGGCTTCGTGGGGGGCTGATGGCGATGGGCTGGCTCATGAACGGCATCCTCGACTGGCTCGCCCAGATGGTCCTCGGCGCCTTCGACGGGCTGATCTCCCTGATCACCGGGAGTCTTCTGGTCAGCCCGGACGTCACCACCCTGCCGCAGGTCATCGGCCTGTCGGGGAAGTCGGTGTGGATCGTCGACACCGTCTTCGTGCTCGCGTTCGTCGCCGCCGGAGTGCTCACCACGGTCTCCGGCGGCAACGAACGCTCCCGCTACCAGGTCAAAGACCTCGCCCCGCGCATGGTCGTCGGGTTCGTCGCCGCGCACTTCTCCCAGGTGCTGCTGGCCCAGGCGATCACGTTCACCAACGCGCTGACGGCGGCGTTCGCCCAGCAGCCGCTGAACACCAGCGCGACGGCGGCGATGCGGTCGCACATCTCCGCCGCCAGCCGCGACCCCGCCACCGCGTTTTTGGCGGTCATCATCGGCGGCGTCATCGTCATGCTTCTCGCGACCACCGCCTTCCAGATGATCACGCGATTCGCGGGACTACTCGGCCTCGCGATCATCGCCCCCGTGGCGCTTGCGTGTCATGCCCTGCCGGCGACGGACACGCTGGCCAGATTGTGGTGGCGCGCGACCGCCGGCTGTCTGATCATCCCCACCCTGCAGGCCGTCACGCTCACAGTCGGGCAGTGGATGCTCCAGGACCCCCGCAACGTTCTGGCCGCCTACGGCCTGCCGGGCGGCGACCTGGTCGTGCTGTTCGTGACCATGGTCGTCCTGTGGACCACCGTGCGCGTCCCGGGACTCGTCCGTAAATTCGTCGGCCAGCCGGCAGGCGGCGGGTCCAATCCCCTCATCGCCGTACTCAAGATCGCGACCGTCGACCAGGTCACCCGACTCGTGCCCGGCTCCTCCAAAGTCCTCAAGGCGGTGCGGCCATGACCGGCGACGACACCCCGGTGCGGGCCAAGATGCCCGCCGACATCGACGCCCCCGACAAGATCCTCTACGGCCTGACGTTCCGGCAGATGGCGATCCTGGCCGTGGCCTGCACCGTCCTCTACGCCGGCTGGCGAGCCCTGCACAGCATCGTGCCGATGCCAGCACTGCTCGCGGCGGCGGTGATCATCGGCGGGGCGACGTTCGGGCTCGCCGTCGGCCGCCGCGACGGACTACCGCTCGATGTGTGGCTGCTCGGCAGCTTCCGCCACTCCCGCGCGCCCCGAGGCCTGGCCCCCGCAGGGGCCGCGAACACCACCGGCGTCCCGGACTGGGTGGACGTCGGCGACACCAAGATCACCCTGCCGGCGCCATTGCGGTTGCCGGCCGAGGCGATCGACGACCACGGCCAGATCCACCTCGGCGGCACTGGCGCCGCGATCGTCGCCGCGACCAGCCTGAACCTGGGGCTACGTAGCCAAGGCGAACAGCACGCCGCCGTCGACGCCTTCGGCAGGTGGCTCAACTCCCTCAACGCCCCGGTGCAGATCACCGTCTCGGCGCAGCCGGTGGACCTGGCCAGCCACGCCGCCACCCTCGCCGACCACGCCGAGGACCTGCCCCATCCGGCGCTGGCCGCGGCATGCGCCGACCACGCGGAGTTCCTCGCCGACCTGGCCGCACATCGCGACCCGCTGCGCCGGCAGGTCCTCATCACCTGCCGCACCCTCACCGGCGACACCGGCGAGCACGCCGCCCGACGACGCGCCGACGACACAGCCCGCGCCCTCGGCGCGCTCGGCGTCAGCACCCGGGTCCTCGACGGCGCCGGCGCCACCGCGGCCCTGGCCGCTGCGGCCGACCCGTACCGGCAGCCACGCCACGGTGGGCTGGCCGCGCCCGGGCAGACCATCACCACCAACACTTCAGGAAAGGCCAACCCGTCATGAACGCCACCGCACGCACCCACGCCCGTGTCGATTGCGACGACCTGATGTCGCGCCGTCCCGGCGGACGGCACCCCGCATGCCGCGACGAGACCCTCGACGGGGAGACCTGCACCCGTCCCCGGAACACATCGGCACTGCGGTACACCACCGAATCCATGCCCCGCCCGTCACCCCGTACGGCCTCTCGGGTCGGAGACCGGCCATGAACGGCGTGCTCACCCGCGTACGACGTCGCCGTGGTGCGGACGTCGGCGGCGGGGGCGCGGGCCTGGTCTCGGCAGTCGCGCCCGCGTCGGTGGAGGTGGAGCCCCGGTGGCTGCGTCTCGGCGACGGGTACGCCGCCACACTCATCGTCACCGGCTATCCGGCCGAGGTCGGCGCCGCGTGGCTCGAGCCGCTGCTGTCGTGGCCTGGCCGCCTGGACCTGGCCCTGCACATCGACCCCGTCCCCGTGCCGGTCGCCGCGTCGAGACTCAAAACCCAACGGGCGAAGCTGGAATCCTCACGCCGGGCCGACACCAACACCGGCAAACTCGCCGACCCCTACGTCGAAGCCGCAGCCAACGACGCCGGCGAACTCGCCGGCAGGCTCGCTCGCGGTGAGGCGAAGCTGTTCAAGGTCGGCCTCTACCTGACGGTGCACGCCAAGTCCGAGCCCGAACTCCTGGCCGCCTGCACCCAGGTCAAAGCCGCAGCAGCGTCCACACTCCTGGAACTGCAGCCGGCGACCTGGCGGCAACTGCAGGGCTGGACGACCACCCTGCCCCTCGCGGCCGACGGCCTGGGCATGACCCGAACCCTGGACACCGCCGCCCTGGCCGCGAGCTTCCCCCTGGCTGGACCGGACCTCCCCGCCCCGATGCCGGGAGAGCCCGCGCAGACTGGCGGGGTGCTCTACGGCATCAACCCCGACAGCCAGGGCATCATCTGGTGGGACCGGTGGGCGCTCGACAACCACAACTCCGTCGTCCTCGCCAGAAGCGGCGCCGGCAAAAGCTACTTCGTTAAAACCGAGATCCTCCGTTCCCTCTACGCCGGAGTGCAGGTCGCGGTCATCGACCCGGAGGACGAGTATCTGCGCCTGTCCGGCGCGGTCGGTGGCACCGTTGTACGCCTCGGCGCGCTCGGGGTTCGGATCAACCCGTTCGACCTACCGGCCGGTGACGCCCGAGCGGACGTGCTGACCCGGCGGGGTCTGTTCCTGCACACCCTGATCAGCGTTCTGCTCGGCGGACAGCCGCCTCCGGCTGAGCGCGCCGCCCTGGACCGGGCGATCCTGGCCGTCTACCGGCACGCCGGCATCACACCCGACCCGACCACCCACCACCGGCCGGTACCTGTCCTCGCCGATCTCACCGCCGCTCTGGACGGCGACACCGACCCGGCGGCTGGCGCCCTCGCGGCGCGGCTGGCTCCGTGGGTCATCGGCTCGTTCAAGGACCTCTTCGACGGGCCCACCACCCACCGGCCCGACGGGCACCTGGTCGTGTGGTCACTGCGGCACCTGCCCGATGAGATCCGCGGCATCGGCACCCTCCTGGCGCTTGATCACATCTGGCGGACCGTCGACCAGCCCCGGACCGGTAACGCCGGCCCGCGTCAGGCGGTGCGCCGCCTGGTCGTGGTCGACGAAGCGTGGCTGCTCCTACGCGAAGAAGCCGGCGCCACGTTCCTGTACCGGATGGCCAAAGCGTCCCGCAAACGCGGCGCCGGGCTGTGCGTCATCACCCAGGACGCCGCCGACGTACTCGGGTCCGACCTCGGCCAGGCGGTCGTCGCCAACGCGACGACCCAGATCCTGCTACGCCAATCCCCTCAGGCCATCGACGCAGTCGGCGACTCCTTCGGACTCACCACCGGCGAGCGACGTCTGCTCCTGTCAGCCGGGCGGGGCCAGGGCCTCCTCCTCAGCGGAACGCACCGCACCCGCTTCGAGGCCGTCGCCTCCCCCACCGAACACCGACTGTGCACCACCAACCCCGCAGGCCTCCTCGACGAAGAAGACGAGCTATGACACCCCTCATCCCACCCCAGGCCGCACCTCCAACCCCGACCCCGACCCCGGTGCCCCCGGACCAACACTGGTCGGGGGCACGCCTGTACCAGCACCTCGAAGAGGCCGTGCGCTGGCTGATCGATCGGCCCTGGCTGGCGGCGCTGGCCGTCACGGCCCTGTTCGCCTACGCGGCCGCGCGCAGTTTCCTGGCCACGAAGCGGCATCGCCACCACGCGGCCAACGCCCACCTGGTCACTATCGCTCCACCTCCGGAGGTCAATCCGGTGGGGGCGCGGTCGTTGTGGGCCAACCTCGCCGGGATCCTGACCCCATCACGGTGGAAGCGGCTGTTGTACGGCACACCGCACATGGTGTGGCAGTACACCTGGGCCGGGCGACAGCTCACGATCTCCATCTGGGTCCCCGGCACCATCCCGGCCGCAACCGTCGAGCACGCCGTGCGCGCCGCCTGGCCCAGTGCCTCGTGCGTCACCACCAAAGCCACCGCCCCGATTCCTGCCGCCGCGGTGGCGGTTGGCGGGCACCTCGTGCCGCATGCCGCCGAGTGGCTGCCCCTGGCCACCGACCATGCCGTCGATCCGCTGCGTGCCTTGTTCGGCGCCGGATCCGCCGCCGGCGACAGCGAGTACGTGGCCGTGCAGATCCTGGCCCGACCCGCCCGCCCGCGCCGGGTCCGCCGCGCCCGGCGGGCGGCGTCCCGCCTGCGCGCGGGCAAGACCGCCACCCCGCACCTCAACCCCGCCGCCTCGCTGCTGTGGGTGATGGACCTGTTCCGGTCAGGCAAGCCCGCCACTGGCGCGACCGCGGCGCGATCGGCTGCGGATCCGTTTGTGCAGCGCGATGTGAAGGCGATCATCGACAAGGTGTCGGCCGTGCCTCTGTGGGAGACGGCGGTACGTTACGCGGTCGCCGGCACCAGCACCCGCCCGGACGCGACCCGTAAGAAGCGGCTTCGTGGCCTCGGTGACGGTGCGGCGTCGGCGTTTGGCACCTTCAGCGCCCGCAACGGGCTCGGGCGGCGCGCCCGGATGTACGCGGTGCCCGCGACCATGGCCGCCCGCCGCTTGGGCGCGGGGTTCCTCGCCAACACCCCGGAGTTGGCAGCGTTGGCGGCCCTGCCGTGGGACCTGTCGGTCGCCGGCCTGGATCGCGCCCGTGCCAAGGCCGTGGCGGCCCCTGCCGGTATCGCCTCCGGCGGGCGCGGCACCAAGGTCCTGGGCGACGCCGAGGTCGACGGGCACACGGTGGCGATGAACGCCACCGACGCCCGCTACCACGTGCACATGGTCGGCACGACCGGGTCGGGTAAGTCGACGCTGCTGGCGAACATGGTCATTGACGACGTCGTAGCTGGTCGGGGCACGATCCTCATCGACCCGCACGGCGACCTGGCCCTCGACGTCCTCGACCGTCTCCCGGCCTCCGTCGCCGACAGGGTGGTGCTGTTCGACCCGCTGCAGACCAACCCTCCGACGCTCAACCCCCTGGAGAAGGGCACCGATGACGACCTGACGGTCGACAACATCGTCGCGATCTTCGGGGCGATCTTCGCCAAGGGCTGGGGACCACGCATGGACGACGTGATGCGCGTTGCCTGCCTGACGCTGCTGCGGCACGACAACGTGACGCTGCAGATGATCCCCGCGCTGCTCAACAACAAGCAGTTCCGGTCCCAACTGACCGCCGACCTGCACGGCTCCGCCGGACTGGGCGGGTTCTGGGAGTGGTACGACAGCATGCCCGACGCGTTACGCGCGCAGATCATCGGCCCGGTCCTGGCCCGGCTGCGCTCGTTCCTATTGCGTGACTTCGTCGCGAAGACGACCAGCTACGCCACGTCGAGTTTCGACATGGCCGACATCCTCGACGGCGGGGTTCTCATCGTCCGGATCCCCAAGGGCGTCCTCGGTGAGGACACCTCCCGGCTCCTCGGGTCGCTGATCCTGGCCCGGGCCTGGCAGGCCGCGACGGCCAGAGCCAACATCGCCCCCGAGGACCGACGGGACTGCACGATCTACCTGGACGAGGCGCAGAACTTCCTCACCCTGTCCGGGGGAATCGGCGACATGCTCGCCGAGGCCCGAAAGTACAGGCTGTCGCTCGTGCTGTCCCACCAGGACCTCGCCCAGTTCCCTGCGGAGCTCCTCGCGGCCGTGAGCGCCAATGCCCGCAACAAAGTGTTTTTCACCGTGGCGCCGGAAGACTCCAAGGTCCTCGCCAAGCACGTCGAGCCCGAACTCGGCAGCCACGACCTCGCCCACCTCGACGCCTACACCGCCGTCGCCCGCCTGATCGTCAACGGCCGCCAACAACCGGCGTTCACGCTCAAGACCCGCCCACCCCGCCCGATGGTCGGGGCGGCACAGCTGATCCGCATGACCGCCGAGGCCAAGGCACCCGATCAGCGACACACCGAGTTCGCCCCTGTCGACCTCGTGCCAGTGCCGGTGGAAGCCGTTGCCCCGCAACGGCTTCAACGCCCCAAGGGCACCCGCCCACAGGGCGAATGACAGAGGACGCCACCGGTCGCCACACCCGTCGCCACGGGGGTCGCCACACCGGTCGCGTCACGCACCGGCCCGCACATGCCCCGTCCGGTCCGCCGGACGGGGCATTCATGCAGCACACGGCCCTGACAGAGGGCAATCCCACCCAGCGGGAGTCCCCCGTCCACTCAGACTCCCTCCAGTTGGAGGGACCCTTCCGCATGGAGACATCACCCATGACCCGAGTTCCACCACCCAAACCCAAGCCCAGCCCCTTCGACGTCCTGCGTCGGGTCACCCCCCGCGACATGCAACTGCTCGACTGGCTGGCCGAGCATCACGTCCTGACCGCCCGCCAAGTCGCCACCGCGCTGTTCGACAGCCGACGCTCCGCCCAGCAGCGGCTGACCATTCTGCACCGCCTCGACCTGCTGTCCCGGCACGCCTGGTCGTCGGCTTCCGGAGGGGCCGGCGACTACCTCTACTCCCTCGGCCCGTTGGGCGCACGCCTTCGCTCTACGCCCTACGAACTGGACAATCCACGCCGCCCGTCGCCCCGCAGCCACCTCGAGCGCGTCACGCGCCTGGTGTCGAGCCCGAAGCTGTGGCACACCATCGGCGTGAACCAGTTCTTCATCGACCTCATCGGTCACAGCCGTGCTCATCCCGGCAGCCGGCTGGAGCGCTGGTGGTCGGAGCATCACGCCACCAGCGTGCAGTCGGCGGCCGGGATCCGGCCCGACGGGCACGGCGTGTGGACCGCCGACGGACGCACGGTCGGGTTCTGGTTGGAGCACGACAACGGCACCGAACCGCACTCACGGATCATGGCCAAGTTCGAGCCCTACCGCCAGCTCCTGCGTCGGGGCCCCAACTACCCCGTCCTGCTGTGGGTGCCCAGCGTCGGACGCCGCGACAACCTCCTCTCCACGGTGGGTAGGCGGGCCGGTGTGCCGGTGGCTATCGGCGTGCACGGCGATGACCCGGCAGGGCGGACCTGGCACCTCGCCGGCACCGACGTGGTGTGCGCCTTACATGAGCTGGCCAGCGACCACGGCCCGGATAGCGCCACCAACCCCGGGCGATTTGTGGGCTGATGGCTCTCCCGATGTCGTCGGGTCGTGGCTCATGGGCGGTTGAGCTCAGGTTGGCCTGCGAGGGTTGGGCCATGGTCCTTGGCTGCTAGCGCTACGCGGCGAGCTGGCGGTCGCTTTGGAGGCTTTACGCGATAACGTCGGATCTCTGGGTGGCGAGTGTTTCTGCGCTCCGTTGGCGGTTCGAGGTCGGCGTTGGATTCGCTTCTTGACCACGCGCTCACGAGGAGAGCAACCGCGGGGTGCGGAAATAACTTCCTATAGGCTTTTTGGGTGACGTTGTCTGCGCTGCACCTCGCCGCTCTGGCCGACGGCCGCCGAGCGGCGCGAGCCTCAGGGGCGCGCTGGGGCGGGCCGATCTCCCCCATCCCGGCTGCCGTCATCGACGCGATTGGCGCCGCCCACGTGGCTGGGGCCAGTTGGCGGGTCACCGCTGAGCGACTCGACGCCGATGGTGCACTTCCTCCTCCCGCCGCGCGGCGCTGGTGGGCATCCTCGGCCCGGCACGCGTGGCAGAAGGCGACAATCTCATGACCCTCACGCCCACCGGGCCGCACGGCTACGGCAACCGCCACGACCTTGAGATCGCCCAGGCCCTCGGCGAGGCGGCGGCAGGCCGGGCGGTGGAGGTCGTGTGGGAGGACGGCACGGTCGTTGTCGTCGACCGCGTCGACGTCGACCTTCCCGGCCGCGCCGGCCGCGACCTGGAGACGTGGCGGGGTGACCTCGTCGACGCGCTCACAGACGATCCTGGCGAGGAGTGGTCAAGGCCCGCCCAGGTGTGGATCTACGATCCGCACGCCGAGTTCACCGCCCTGTCCTGGCCCATCGGCCAAGCCCTCGGCACAGCGGCGGCCGGCCGGCGGGCGTGGCTCATCAGCACAGACGGCATCGCGCTGGACGCCAACCGCCGCCACCCCGGGCCCGGCATCATCGCCGCCGCCCAGGAACTCTCCACCCGGGCCGAGGTCGAACATCCCGACCCCGACGATCGGGCCCACTGCCTAAGGGCACAGAAGTTACACAACTTCCACGCCGCTCACGGGCACCTCCCGACCGTCGAGACCTACCGCGCCGACGCCCGCTACTGGCAGTCCCTCACCCGCGACGACGCCGCGGCATTGGACGACTTCGCGGCCCGGTCACTGGCCACGGACGCCGAAGCGCTGGCTGCCTACCCCTTGCCTGCTGCGTGACCTCCGACGCCCGGCGCCTGCACTTCGTGCTCGACGTGCCGGTGGTCATGGCACTGCTTGACGCCACCGACGTGCGTGTCCGTGAGGTCGCGGTGACCATGGATGCTCCTGGTCTGCGAAAACATCCTCTCCGCAATACCGTCCGACCGGCTGCCGCTGCCGACGTCGATCACCATCGCGGCGCTGGACAACGATGAGTTCATGACGTTCTGGCCGCACGACCCTGCCCGCCTCGATGGCCCGACGCGCGCCGCCGCCGCGAAGATCAGGGCCGCCACCGCCACGACGTCGACCACCCTGGCCACCGTCGCGGCCCTCACCTTGGACCTGATCGCGGCCGGCGCGCACGCCCAGGTCCTCACCTCGGTGCCACGCGGCGACCTGCTCCGGCGCACCTGGTCGGCCGAGGACCTGCCCGTCCGACTCCTCGATTGACGGCGCTTCCCGATCATGACCCGTGTACCCGGCCTCGTCATCCGGACGTACAGCGGGGATTGAACGTCCAGCCGGTCGATGGCCGCCTGCTCGACTGGTTCCGCCCGTTCGGTACCACGACATCGTCTACTGGCCGCCCGCCTAGCTCTAACAGTGCAGGTCACAGCCTTGTCCGGACCTGCGGCGCCAGGGCGACAGTCCGCCTCTTCCAGTGCTCTTCCACGCGTGGAAGAGCACTGGAAGAGGCGGAGATAGACGTGCCACGTGAGCACCAGTCAGCCCGACGGCCTCTAACAGTGCAGGTCAGAGGCAGATTCCGGCTTCATCAGCGCTGAAGTGCCGTGGCAGAGGCCGCAGCTATGTTTCCCACACACCAAACCAGCACTACCCATGGTCGGTCCCACCCACGGACTCACCGCACCAGCTGCACGTCAGCCCACCCGCCGAAAGGCCGGTCGGCCCGCGCCGCGCGGTGACCTCTCGAAGGTCGCACCCACCAATCCGCAACACCCGGTCCATGTTCTCGGTGGACCACCCTCCCGCGGCCCTTGCCGCAGTTCCCATCCCTTGTTCCGGGCGCCCCATGTTCCCGGTGGGACACCCCATGTCTGCGTCGCGGACCTAGCCGAAGGAGAACTATGACCACCAGCAGCAACCCCACGACCTTGGTCGTGGTCGTCCCCGACAAGGTACCCGCAGCTGTCCTGGCCTCGGCCACCACGCTCGCGCACCACCTCGGCATCTCCGGCACTTTCGTGCCGCAGTTCTGGACGAAGGCCCGCCCCTGGCGACGCCACCATCTGGTTGACCCGCGTCGCTGTGGCAAGCAGATGGTCGCGGCTGGAGGCCAGCTGCAGTACCTCGACCTCGCCGGCATGCGTCACGCTGTCGCGATGTCGGCCAGCATCCGCCACCACCAGTGGCTGGAGGTCACCAAGGGCACCAAGCACGCCACCCCGTGGCATGTCTACCTCGGCAAGCACGCCGCCGATCCGGCCAAAAACCCGCTGAAGCGGGTCAAGGCCGACTACCAGGCCCAGCCCCGGGTCCTGGCCATGGCCGCGCACAACGCCGGCTTCGGCCCGGTGTTCGCGACCGCTGACCTGGAAGCCTTCCAGGCCGGCGGTCACGCCTACGCCACCTACTGCGCCCTGCGCGCGGTGTGCGGCGAGGTCCTGATCACCGCCGACGGCACCCGGCTCGCCGCGGACGGACCCGAGATGGCACAGCACATCGCCTACCTCGGAGAAGCCCACGCCCACCTCGAGGGCCTCGACCGCCGCAAGCGGATCGTCGCCATCACTACCTAGCGCCCCGCTGTCCGGCCAGGCCAAAAACCTGACCGGACAGCACTCTGAGGACGGCCTGCCCTAGTCGGTCAGCGCGGCGAGAACTCCCGCTCTCCTTCGCGATGCGTAGCGAGAACTGTCTTTCCATCCGTGTCGAGGCGAAGGGCATCCGATGGGCTCCTGCGCAGACCAAGCCGGGCCTGACAGCGGCGTGGCTCTTGCGATGGATGGGCGGCCACCCGGCCGTCGCCTGCCGCCCCGGGCGGGGGCAGCGAGAACGCCTAGCCCACGCACGGGCCTCCCTTTCCCTCTTCCTCCACCCGGCGAATCAACGCCTGATCCAGGCCTACGACCGAAAGGTGACCTCGACATGAGCCAACACAATCTCCGACCGCTCGCCCCCTACGCCGGACACACCATCCGCGTCGGCTGGGACCGGCCCTCGGGCACATTCTTCGTGCAGGTCCTTCCACCAGCAGGCAAGGAGGACGAGACCGGCTCGGTGTTCATCTGGCAGGGCTTCGCCCGCGACGAGATCCGTACCGCGCAGGAAGCCATCGACCTGATCAGTCCCTACGCGCTGATCCCCGACACGCTCGCCGCGGACCTGGGAGCCGACCGGTCCCGCGAAGGCACCCGCTCCTAGCCCTGCTGGCTTCCGCTGCCAGCCACGACTTCCCACACCATGCCCAGGCTGACCGTCAGCCTGCGGCGCACGGCCCGTCACGATGAAGGGAAATCAATGCCAACACCATCCTCGGAGGAGTCCTGGTTTTGCAGGACCTGCCGCCATCCGCTCATTCACCGCATCCAGGGCGGTCGCGCCCAGCTCGTGCACCACAGCGAACTGCGCGGCGGGTCCGAAGGCCACGATCCCGATCCGGTCACCTTGGCCGACCTGCCCGAGGCCATCCGTCTGTGTGACTTCTGCGCCCTGCCTGAAGTCGCCTGGGCGTACCGGTGCGCCGAGCGGATCACCGACAACCGTCGCATCGTTGCCCAGTACGTCGACCAGAGCGACTTCCTGGACCGCGACCGCGCCGCCCGGGTCAGGCGCACCGAAACGACCAGCGGGGCCATCAATGTCCAGAGCGCTACCTGGCTGGCGTGCCAGGGCTGTGCCGAGGCCATCGAACGCGGCGCCGTCGAGGAGCTCATCAGCAGGCACACCGACCGCCTGCCCACCAAGCAGCTCAAGGGCCGCCGACTCGTGCTGGTCCGAGCGATCCTGCGTCAGGACTTCGACCACGTCCTAGCCACCCGCGACCCCGACCGTCTCCGGATCACCCCTGCGCACCCCCTCGGCGAACCCACGCCGCAGGCAGGGGCCGAGCCCGAATGGCGGCCGGGCGACCGCGTGGCCCTCGTGTTCACCAATGACCAGTTCACGAACCTGGTACCCGGCGACACCGGCACCGTGCACGCGTGGATGCCCGACGTGGGCCAGCTGTGGATCGACTGGGACACCGGCTCCCGCCTAGCGATGCTCCCGGCGGCCGGAGACCAGGTCGCCCGCATCTGAACAGCTTTCCCCACCAGCCCGCAGCCGACCGGCATGCGGGTTTTCCTTTTCCCGACAAGGAGCTCCCATGATGACTCTGCTCGACCGGCAGTTCGAAACGACCAGCCAGGGCTACAAACTCACCCGCGTCGACAAGCTCGGCGAGCACACCGTGCGCACTCGCGTCTACCGGGACTTCTACCGCGCACAGTCCCACGCGATCGCCGAGGTCCTGACGCCGGTGCTGACGTGGACGCAACTGGCCAGCCGGGAACCTTCCGCCTGGCACGACTCGCTGCCGTCGAACATGTCGTCCAATCTCTCCGACGCCCTCCTGGACGACATCGCAGCGCAACTGCTCCAGCGCGCCGCCACCATCCTCGGCGTCGCCCCGTCCGCACGCCACGACAGCTCCAGTGAGCGCTCGCACAGCTGATCCTCCGCCACGACGAAAGGAAGACCCGTGCAACGCGACAGCGGGCGTTCCTACAGCGCCTCGCTCCTGTTCGTCGGCCCGCTGGACCCCAAGCGCACCGCGAAGGCCCTACGGATCGCGCTGGCGGCTCTGGCCGCCGAGGGAATCGATGTACTCGGGGCGTCGCTCGAGTACGACACCAGGAAGAGCTGCGATCACACCCTGGCCGTCCTCTGCTCCGAGCTCGGCTGCCTGCACGCCCCCGGCCACGGCGGCGACCACACCCCGCTGGCCTCCGCTCCTCAGCAGGGTTACTGAGCAGTTAGAGCACGACCCCGCAGCGGGGCATGCGACAAGGTCGCCTGCCTGGCAACCCAACCACCAAAACCCGTCGGCCATACGACCAGC
This sequence comes from Longispora urticae, assembly GCF_053902585.1. Classification (NCBI taxonomy): domain Bacteria; kingdom Bacillati; phylum Actinomycetota; class Actinomycetes; order Micromonosporales; family Micromonosporaceae; genus Longispora; species Longispora urticae. The sequence goes on along the minus strand of NZ_JAQZSH010000029.1, from coordinate 192,080 downwards.
GTGCCTTTGGCACGACCAACTCAAGGAGGAAGTACATGACCGATCCGAAGAACGCCCCGGACCGTGAGGTCCAACTGCCCGACCCGGAGATCTACGTATCCGCACCTCTCGGCAGGCTGCGCCTCGCTCTGGAAACCGCAGGGTTCCGCCAGCACACCAACCGCTACGGCGAGCTGTACTCCATCCGCGACGGAGTGCGGATCCGCCTCGCCGTCGACGACGAACTCGACCTGATGCTCTACCCGCTGCAGCCGGGCACCCCGCCTGTGCCCTCGGAGATCTGCCCCTGGCGGGCCTCCTTCGGGCCCGGATGCCCCGATGAGCTGATCATCGCGGTCGTCAACTTCGCCGCCGCCGAGGATCTTCGGCTCCTCGCCGCCGCCGAGCAGAAGCTGACCAACCGCACCGCCTAGCACCACCTGCACCTCACCGCGACGGGCCCGCCCCGCGCGGGCGGGCCCGTCCCCACCACTGGGAGACACCCGTGACCTTGCACCACATCCTGCTGACCCGACTGTGCCGAGACGCCGGCTACGGCATCGACCTCGACGTGCGGGCCATCGCCACCTCCATCGACACCGCACTCGTCCTCCCGTTCCTTCAAGCCGCATACGCCCTCGCTGCTGCGCAGCTGGCAGCCGAATGGACCACCGAGGCGGTCAGCTCCACACACGACATGATCGGTTCCCTGGAAACCGGGGAACTCGACGTCGAGGCCACCTACCTCAGCAACGCCGTCGCAGCCAGAAAACGCGCCGCCGACGACCTTGAGCAGCGTCAGCTCGCGTTCGCCGCTGCCTGCGAAGAGCTGTTCAAGTTCGGCGAATTGCTTCTGACCCGCGACCCCGCGCAGACCGAGGTTGGCCGATGACCGCCGACCGTATGACTGGAGCGTTGCCCAGGGTGGTGCGGGCATGGTGGCGCAGATCCTGGGTGGCCGCCCGCCTGCCGTTGCCGCGCAGCAACGCGCCGACACCGCCCGCCGTCTACGACGACTTCCGCAGCTCCTCGGCCAACCCGGGACCATCAGCCGCCGTTGGCTCGTCCACGACGCCCGTCCGGCTGGAACAGACAGGTGCCCCGTCCCTGGCCGCGTTGGAAGCGCTCCGTGCCGCGGCCGCTTCCCTGTCGGAGCACCTACGGCACGGCCACGAGCCGGCGCTGCGCGACCCTCGCGCCGTGGCAGACCTGGCGGCGGTGTGCGCGGAGGCGCTGCTGGACCTGTACGAGGGCCTCAACGGGCTCGACACCGCCAGCGCACCCGAGCCCTCCTCTGGCGGGGTCGCGTTGTCCGCTGCCATCGGGGCGGTGGGACGCGCGGCGGTCGCGATGGCCACCGTGCGAACTGTCCTGGCGGACGAGAGCACCACCGGACAGACGCCCTCACCCTGATCGGCCTGGCGCGACATGGCAGGCAGGCGCCCGTCGCATCCCGGACTTGCCCATGCACGCCTTTCGGTACTCACCTCGCCGCCGTCGGCGGTGAGGACTTTCATCCGCCGCCCGGACAGCCAGGCGGTTTGCGAGAAGGGAAACCCCGACCATGGCACGACGACACGGCATCAGCTTCTGGACGTGCACCTCCCGGCAGCGGCACCCGGCCGCCCGGCCACGGACAGCCGCGCAAGACCCGGCTCTGCAGAAGGAGCATGGCGTTACGCCTATGGACGTTCGCGTCTACCGCCGCGACGCCGACGGCACCATCCTCGGCTATACCGAGGAAGTCGAGTCCTACGGCCAGCTGGGCGACTTCGGCATGTGGTTCGTGTTCGCCGGCGAGTGGCAGCTCTACCAGGACGGCCACGACGTGGACCGGGCCCGCGCCGGGTACCTCGGTCAGATCACCAGCTTCTTTGACGGCTGGGCGGCGTTCCGCACCACCCGCCTCGTCCTCGACGCGATCGTGGCCGATCACGCCGCGAGGCGAGGAGCGCTTCGGGACCACCTCTCCCGCGACGGTAGCTGCTCCCACCAGGTCGAAGCCAGGGTAGACCTGCACTTCTGCCGCCTGGACCTGCACGGCGACGTCCTCGTCTGGGACGACCGCGCCGGCAGCGGCGACCCGACGAACCGGGCGCACATCCGACCCGACGACGAAGACCTCTACGACCTGACCCTCCTGGGCTGGGCCTGGATGCCGGTACACCCGGGGGCCTGCGACCGCATCGCCAGCGACATCCCCCCGCCCGCCCGCACCTGACCGAACCCCGTTCACAGCCACATCCAGCACGTTCTTCGGCACGTCCCCCTTCCTTCCAGGTAGGGCCTTCCGTCACACGGCGGCTGGCCCGCGTGGGCCAGCCGCCGCCTTCTCCTCAAGGAGTAGCCGTGCGCCATCTGGCCAACCCTCCCCCACGCCCCACCGGGCATCCCAGCCAGCTCGTCCGTGCCGTACCCGTAGCCGGCGAGCGTCGCGAGGCGATCTGGTGCCGCGACGTCGCCGGCGTCGTCGCGTTCATGCTCGCCACGACGCCATCGGCCCTGTTTTGGCAATACGTCACCCATCCATCCCTCGTGGAGCACGCCACCGCATTTCTCGGATTCCACGTTGACGGCCACGACGTCGTGATCATCGCCGTCGACGACGCCCCGCACCGACTGCCCGCTTTCGCCGTAACCGTCGATGACAAACCGGCCTACGTCGACGTGCGCTGCGCGCACCACCCCATCGCCGTGCTCGCCGACGCCATCACGCGCGCCGTGCGTAGCGCCCCACAAGGGCCTGACGGGGAGGTGCGGACTTGAGATTCCGGCGAAGTGGAGCGCTGATCGACGTGCCCGCCACCCCGCCGACCAGCGGGCACGCCACCAGGGCAGGCGGGTCACGCGTTCACCTCAGCGAAGGACACGCCATGCCACCCACCACGAGTTCCGGCCCGCCCACCCCAGGCAACGCGGACCGGGCCCTGCTGGCCCACCTGGCCGCACCCGTACTGGCCACGCACCAGCCCGACCCGCACCACCCGGACCGCTGCGCCAGCCCGCTGTGCCGCCACGAGTACTACCCGTGCGGCGCGGCCCGCGCCGCACGCCGCGCCCAACACCTCGCCACCGAGCCCGGCACCGCAATGCCCGCCGCTGAGCCAAGAACGGTCGTCATGCCCGTCGTCGCCGTCGGCCGTGCCGCCGTCGCACCCGCGCCCGCACCCGCAGAGGCCGAGACCGGCTTCTGGGCACCCCACGTGCCGAAGCACGACGAGCCGTCCAGATGGGCCTGGAGCGACCGCTACTTCGGCAAGCACCGGCCGCACCGGCACCACGCTCGCCCACGGCCGTCGCCCGCAGCCGGGCCGCCGTTGAGATCCGCCGCCGCCTGAGGCGGCACGCTCCCTCTCAATCTGACTTCACTGCCGAGCCGCGCCGGATTCCCGGCGCGGCCGTTCGTCGTGCCCGCACGACTGCGGGCACCGTCACGAAGGAGAACCGTTGTCCACGAACACCTGGTGGCGTCTGAGCGACGTCGCCGGCCTCGCCGAACATGCCATGAACGCCCCCCAGCACAGACTCATCCGTGAGCGGACCGAGCCCGCACTGCTGTGGGAACACACGTCCGGCGGACACATCCTCACCTCCAGCGGCCTGCCCGTCTGGTATCTGCCCGACGGCCAGGCGTATCACGCTACGGCCCGCATGTGGACCCACACGCCCACTGGCGAGCGTGGGGGCGCCGACACGATTCCCCGCGACGGAACATTGGCGCTACACAAGCACTTCGACAAGCGGCGCAGGTTCATCCACCAGATCCGCGACAGCATCGGCTCCCGCCACTGGCTGGCCGTCACAGCCCTGGACGCCAGACCGTGGATCAGCATCTCCGCGCACCCTCACCGTGACGACATCGCCCCACCACATGCCCGCTGGATCCCCGCCATGGTCACGGCGGACGAGACGCGCGCGGCGTATCCGGCGCTTATCGCCGACGACTACACCTGGAACGGCAGCGTCCTGACCCGGTTCACCCAGGAAGCCGTCACACGCATCGCCGCGGACATCGCGGCCGTCCACCGGGCCGGTGACACCCGCTTCAGCGTGCGCTTGTCCGGGAGCGCGGCCAGCATCGACTACGACTACCCGGGCGCGCACGGCACCGTGACCCGCACCATCGACCGGGTCCACCGCGACGCCGACGGCCTCTACTCCCTCGGCGCCTACCAGTGGCGCTGGTACCCGGAAAGCGAGCGGTGAACCCCCAACCCGGGCGACGCCCCGGCAAGCCCCGTGCCTACCTGACAGCCGGGGAAGTGGCGGCAAAGTTCCTGGTCACCTCACGCACGGCGAGGCTTTGGGCCCGCGCCGGCAAATTGGGTGCCTTCCGCACGCCGGGCCGCCAGTGGCGCTTCCCCCGCGCCGTCGTCGAAGCGGCACTGGCCACCGGGCCAGAGCGAGCGGACCACGACAGGCCCGCCGACGGCTGCTCCTAACCAGCACCACGCCATCCGCGCCTCGCTTCGCCAGTGCCCGCTCGAGGTCGCATCGAGGACTTGCGAATCCGGCCGAAGCGAAGCGTCACTCAACGCTCACATATCAGGAGGTACCGGCATGAGTAATAACGAAACACCGCCCACGCCCACGACGAGGATCGTCACGGCGATGGGAGCACTCGGCGCCACCGACGCCAGGACCATCGCCGAGGCGGCAGGAGTGCCGTACTCCACCACCGTCAGAAAGCTGCGGGAGTGGGCCACCGACGACCAGATCAGCAAGATCGATCGGGGCAAGGAAGCCGCCCACTTCACCCTCCTCGACGGAGTGGCCCCCGCTGGGCTGGTCTCCGGGTTGGCGGAAGGGGACGACTCTTCGCCCACCGACGAGCCCGACACCACCAATGCCAAGACCGGCACCACCCCGGAGCCCGAGACCGGCAGCAACCCGCTTGAGACGGCAGACGTCAATGAGGTTCCTGACAGCATCGACGTCGAGCCGGTGGCGCAGGCACAGCAGGCCTCCGACGGACAAAACGACGACGACCGCCGCGAGCCGGGACCGCCGCCCGCTCTCGAGCCCAAGGCAAAGGGCTCCGCCAACCCCGGACCCGAGCCCACCGTTGACGCGGACGGACAGGCCACCGCACCCACCGACAAAGCGGGGCGGCTGCAGCCGGGGGTCTTGAAGGAAGCGGCGCTGAAAGTGCTGCGCGCTCAGCCTGACAAGGCGTTCAAAGTCATCGAGGTGTGCCGGCTGATCGAGCGCGCCTTCCTCGCCGACGGTCTCGGCGCCAGGAAGGCCAGCTCCGGGGCGGTCGCCAACGCGCTCAACGGCTACGCCGCCTCCGGCGAGGCCGAGCGCACCAGCGACAACCCCGCCACCTTCAAGGCCGCCTGACCTCAGCCCAAGTTGGCCCGGAGCGGGCGCGTGACGTTTTCGCAGGCAACTCGCGCCCGCTCCGGCACTCCGAAGGAGCAACCAAGTGTCTCAAACCATCACCATTCTGACCACCAGCGGCCTCAGTCTCATCACCGGATACGCGATCGCCGGAATGCGCATCCTGCGCCTCGTACACCGTTTGCGTGTTGCCCAGGCAACCGCGCTGCGCGACCCGCTCACGGGTATCGCCAACCGGGCCGGCCTCGCCCGTGCATACGCCGAAGCCCTGATGGCCAAGCGTCTGCCGTCCGTGGCGGTGCTCGACCTCGACACCTTCAAGTCCGTCAACACCCACTACGGGCACGCGGGCGGAGACCAGCTCCTCGTCCAGGTCGCCCAGCGACTCGCGGGCCTCGGCAGCCCGGTCATCGCCGTGGCCCGACTCAGTGGCGATGAATTCGCCGTCCTCATCGACGCCGCCGGCACCGAGGCCGCCATGACCACGGCCCACAACGTCTGGCAGGCGATCTCCAAGTGGCCGTACACGCTCGGCAATAGTGAGGTGGCGATCTCCGCGACCATCGGCGTAGCCGCATGGCGACTCGGCGATCACCTCTCCCAGAGCCTGCGGCGCGCGGACATGGCGATGCTGGCCGGCAAGGACGATGGCTCCGCCGTCCGCCTCGCCGACCTGGCATCCCCGCCGGTTCTCAACCGGCCCGCAGAACGCGACCGCGACAACCGCCACCGCTAACCAGCACGCTGCGCCCGACCACCCTTTCTGTGCTCGGGCGCAGCCCTTCCCGTCGGGGCCTTGGCGGCCTGGACTGTTCGCACATTTCGAGGACCGCGCCGCCTTCCGGCGCGGTCCTCGTCGTCTTCGTACCGCAGAAAGGCTTCAGCCATGACGGCCAAAGCTCTCGCCTATCTGGCAGCCGCGATCGTCGGCTGCCTCCTGCTCTGCTCCGGCCTCGTCGGGGCACTGGTGCTCGGTGGCAACGGCTCGGCGATGGGCTGCTTCGGCGTCCCCGCCACCGTAACCCCGAGCAGCGGACCGTCCACCACGCCGGGCCCGGCCTCGACACCCTCGCCGACCCGGCCTCCTCTTACCGTGCCGCCGTGGGACGGCGAGCAGACCGCCCACGCGACCACGATCATCAACGTCGGCCTGCGGATGAAGGTGCCGCCGCGAGGCTGGGTGATCGCCCTGGCGACCAGCATGCAAGAATCCGGGCTTCGCAACCTCGGCGATCTCGGCACCGCCAACGACCACGACTCTTTGGGCCTGTTCCAGCAGCGGCCATCCATGGGCTGGGGCACCCCCGCGCAGATCATGGACCCCACCTACGCGGCGACCAAGTTCTACGAACGCCTGCTGAAAATCGACAGGTGGCAGGACCTGCCCCTGACCGTGGCAGCGCAGAAAGTCCAGGTCAGCGCGTACCCGGACGCCTACGCGCGGCACGAGGGAGCAGCCGCCACCCTCGTGACCGCCCTGACCGGCATGGCCGGCGCACTCGGCGCTTGTGGCGGCGAGGTCGGCCCCCAGGGCTGGGCCGCGCCGGTGAACGACCCGGTCGTCAGCGGCTTCGGGATGCGTGACGGTGCCTTCCACGCAGGCGTGGACCTGGGCTCACCGAAAGGCACGCCCATCCACGCGGCGGCGGCCGGCACCGTGGCCGTGGCCACCTGCAACGCCCCAGCGAACTGGGGCTGCGACCGCGACGGCTCCACGTCCATCACCGGCTGCGGCTGGTACGTCGACATCGACCACGGAGCCGGCATCAGCACCCGCTACTGCCACATGATCGCCCGACCTGCGGTGAGCGTCGGCCAACGCGTCACAGCGGGACAGATCATCGGCGCCACCGGAAACTCGGGCAACAGCTCCGGACCACACCTGCACCTGGAGATCCACCTCGGCGGCGACACCAGCAACAGCGGAGCCACAGACCCCGTCGCATACTTCGCCGCCCACGGCGCGTCTCTGGGCGGGCGATGACAATGTAGTTTCTCAGCGAAGATGGCACTTTCTCATGGATGTGGCGCCTTAGATGGCGCTTGCACCATCCTCGTGAAAAAATGCTGTCGGTCCGCTCCGCCGTCTCCGGGCCAACGCACTGGCTGGCAACGCCTACGCCGTTCCCACGTGCCCATCGGGCGCGTCAGCGTTTCGCGTGTGGAGCCAGGTGTGAGAGTGCTCGCCTCCAGGTTTCCTTGAGCAGGTCATGTCCAAGGTTTGGTTGCATTTCGATGCGGGCGCCAGGTAGGAGCCGCTGCCACCAGGTGGCGTGCCGGGTGCCGGTGAGCGGGTCCTTCGCGCCGTACAGCAGCAAGGTCTTCGCGGTGACCTGCGACAGGTCGAGGCTGTCGTTTTCGGGGATGGGAACGGCCAGCAGGACCAGGCGGTCCACCCGATCAGCGTGGCGGGCCGCCAGCGCGCAGGCATGCGGTCCGCCGTCCGACCAGGCGGCGATGCCCACCGGCCCTTGCCCGGGCAGCTCGAGGTCTTCGGGTCCAAGGCAGGTAAGCAGGGAGATGCCACGAGCCCAGGTCAGCTCCGGGACCGGGTCGGTACGGAAGCCGCACAAGACGACGGTCCGGTCCACGCTGCCCTCGACGAGGAGTTCAGGCATGGGCGGCTGCCCGCTCGGCCTCGCTGCGCAGCAGGCAGAACTCGTTGCCCTCCGGGTCGGCGAGCACCGCCCAGCCGCCGCCGTCCGAGTCACGCCGGTCGGCGACGACCGTCGCACCCAGCGCCAGCAGCCGGTCGACCTCGCCGTCGCGGGCCAGTTCTGGGGTCAGGCAGACGTGAACCCGGTTCTTGCCGGACTTGGACTCAGGCACCTGGGCGAAGTAGAACACCGGGCTTCCCGGCGGGCACACCATCGCCACCGGAGAACCGGGCTGATCCCACTCCGTCAGCTCAAGGCCGAACGCCTGACTCCAGAACACCGCCATCCGATACGGGTCGGAGCAGTCGAAGGCGATGTTACGCACGCTGAAGGTCACCGCCGGACCGTACTCCACACCCCTTGAGCCCCGCAGCCCCGTCCAGTTCTGCGCGCGGCCCACGAAACCGACGAGCAATGAACGATCCCCCGTGACAGCCAAATTCGCACGATTGACCCGATCCTGCGAAGTTGCTCGAAGGGCTGAGGAAAGCGCCATTTCGGTGAGAGGAAACCGCCGCCAGGTCAGCGAGAAATTGCGACTACGCCGCAGGCCAGAGCACTCAGCGACGACATCTCAATCGAGAACCTAAAGACAAACCGTGGTGCTACTCGGTCGGCGGCAAACCTTCCGGGTCAGTACCGCCCAGCCCCAGTTCTGCGATGCCCTCGGCGCCGATGATCTCGCGCAGGCGCCCACGGGCCGTCCCATACAACCGGCGCAGCTCTCCGATCTCGTTGGTGAGCGCCGGGATGTCCGCCAGCGCCATCGGCGTGTAGACCAGCCCGACCTGGGCGCTGTCGGCGGCGACCTCAGCGACGGCTGCGGCGTGACGTTCGCGCACCTCGGGCAGCTTGTTGAACCCCACGCTGACTCCCTCAAGTCGCGACGCCGTCCTGGTGAACGTACCCACCGATCATCACACGAAAGCTACCGCCTCGATCTCGCGCCAGGTGTTGGCGCAGCTCGTGCGGCGTGCCGCCGGCCTGACGACTACCGGGTCCGGCCCGGGGAGCGGGCGTGTTCGCGGGCGAATGGCTGGCCTACGCCGCAAGCGACGGCAGCACCCGATACCGGGCCGGGTACGCCGGCACCCGCATCGACGCCTCCGGAAAGTTTCCGGAGTTCCAGGCGAGCCACCTCGTCGCCGAGGCGATCGTCACCGAAAAGTGCCGTCTGCGTGCGGCACTGCGCGGCGACCTGGAAGCCAGGTCGCCGCCTCGGGCAGTGATCGAAGCGGCGGTCGACGCCGGGTACTCGCGCGTGTACTTCTACGGCACCCAGTTGATCAACGTCCGGCACACGCCGGGGGCCTCTGAGTTCGTGGCGTTTAGCAGCGAGCCGGACCAGCGCGGGGAGTACGAGGTCGGTTGGTCCTGGCCCTGGATGGCCGTGCACCCCGACCTGTGCGACCAGGTGATCGGAGCCCTGTGACCACCCATGTCTTCACTCGCGACGCCGTGACCTGCGGTATCGCCTTCCCTGATAGCAAGGAGTTGACCTGAACATGCCCGTGACCGTTCGATTCTTCCTCGAACCGCTGCTCGATCTGCACGAGCACGCGTTCCTGTCCCGCGCTCACCAGACGCCTGGCGGGCTGCCGCTGGGCGGCCCGGCGCTGATCCTCCGCGTCACCGACACCGCGACGCTGACCTCCAGCGGCCTGGACAACCCGCACCGGCCGATCGCCCCGGCCCCGCTGCGCGGGGACCTCCAGACCGACGGCGCGCGATCGCCCATCGTCGCGGAGCACGTCCTGGACCCCCACGCGGTGATGCCAATGGTTCTGGACGGGGTGAGCGACGGCCCTCCGGTGAAGCTCGCCGATCAGATGTACATCGCGTTCAGCCGAGGCTGCGCCATCGTCGAGATCGACGCGACCGCAACGTCCCCGACGGTTTCCTTCCGGACTCTGCCGACTATGCCCGGTGCCCGCGACCGCGACGGCGGGCGCTCCAACTGGCTCCACACGTCGGGGCCAAGGTCCTTCGAGCACATGCGGCAACCGGTCGGCCCGTTGCGGGAGTGGGTAGGTCCCCTTGGGCTGACCGCCGTACACCCGTGTCTGGACGGATTTCCACTGCATCTGGTCCACCTCGCGCTGGCCGTCCTGGCCCCCGGCCTGCCAGGGGTGATCGATTCGTGTGACCGGGTCAGCGCCGTGTGGGTCATCGGCGCCGGGCACGCGATGCGCGTCTCCGCACCCATCGACCGCTCGGCAGGTACGGCGGTTGTGCCCCGCCCGCTCGGCGGATCGTGGGCCGCAGACACCCCGGCCGTGCTGCTGACCGCCGAACAGGTCGCCACCGTCTGCCAGGACCTGCAACCGGGCCTGGCCAACATGCTCAGCCTGTACGACGCCGTCGCCGTGATGCGCGAACTCGGCGGGCACGTCGCAGCCAACCTCGCCGACGACTGGGCGCAGCACACCATCGGCGGGTCCACGACCGGCGACGTGCGTGAGACCGCGCAGCGGGTGCTCGACGGAATCGCCGACGGTGATCCGGCTGTCCTCGACGCCCTGCCCGCGCTGCCGATGGACCGTGGCGATGCCTCCCACGCCAACAGCAATCTGGTCACGGCCTACGAGGAGCACGCACAGCACCTGGCCGGCCCGTGGTCAGAACTCGGCGCGTTCGGCCGCGACGCACTCCTCGACGCCGTGACCGCCGGGTTCGACGACGCCTACCACGACGCGATCAGCGCCGCATGCCTGGCGGTCCTGGACCCCAACTGACGCACCCGACCACAGCCGGCTGCGACCTGCTCGCTCACCAATGACACCTGACGGCTAGGCAACGCCGAGTTCCGTCTTCATCTGTTCCGTTCATTCGCCGCCCTGCGGGCATGCCTCCGGGCCCGCGCGGCGGGCCCCGGCATGCCTCCAGGGCGGCCCACCCCCACCAACTCCCGGTGGGATTTGAGCCCAGGAGGCGATGTGCACGACCAACCCGACCCCACCCGCTCCTCCGCCGAGGACACCGTCCTGCCCTGCGTACGCAGGCAGGCCACCCGATGACGACCCCCGGCACCCTTAAGTTCAACAAGACCGGCATGCCCCGGCTCAAGCCCGGAGAGCTCCAAGCCCAGGTCCTGCACGTTCTGGCTTCCGACCCGGACAAGGAGTGGGACCGCTACCGGATCAACGCCGAGCTACCGAAGCGGTCTTCCGCCGCCATCCGCAACGCCCTGAACGTGCTCGTCGCACGGGGCCACGTCGTGCAGGTCGGACACTTCTACAAGTGGGCCCGCACGACACTGACCGCCCCGCCACCCGCACCCGCACCGCCGAAGGCGTCCTCCGGTCCGGTGATCCGCCCCAACGGCAACCCGTACTACCCGCGCAACCTGGCCGGACGCCGCGATGTGGACGTGCTGCGTCAGCTACGGACCGCCGGTATCGCGGTCCTTCTGTATGGGCCGCCCGGTACCGGCAAGACGTCGCTGATCGAAGCAGCGTTCGGCGCCGAGCTGCACACCGTGGCCGGCGACGGGGACACCACCGTCGGCGACCTGGTCGGCGACTACATGCCCGACGGAGCCGGCCTCTACACGTTCGTCGACGGGCCTCTCACCCGCGCGATGCAGGCCGGAGCCGCGTTCTTCCTCGATGACGCGACCCTGGTCAGCCCCAAAGTCCTCGCCGCCGTGTACCCGGCGATGGACGGCCGCCGCCAGATCACGATCAAAGGCCACGGCGGCCGGGTCATCACCGCCGAGCCAGGCTTCTACATCGTGGGCGGCCACAACCCCGGCGTACACGGGGCGGTGCTCACCGATGCCCTCGCCAGCAGGTTCACCGTCCAGCTGATGGTCACCACCGACTACGACCTGGCCCAACGGCAACTCGGCGTGGACCGCCGGCTCGTCGCCGCAGCCCGAGAGCTGTGGGACAAGGTCGTCGCCGGGGAACTCGGCTGGGCTCCACAGCTGCGAGAGCTCCTCGGAGCCAAGGCGGTCACCGACGCCCTCGGCCTCGACATCGCGGTGGCCAACCTCCTTGGTGCCGCGCCGGAGGAAGACCGCGACGAAGTCGCCGCCGTCCTCAAAACGCACCTCCCGCACGTCCAGCACACGCCCCTCGCCCTCGGCAAGCAGCTCTGAGCCCCGACCGCCCATATCCACCAGCCCTGAAACCCCGGGCCCTCGTCGAAGAAGGAGAACCTGTTCGTGGCGCAGCACACCGCACCACCCACCACGACGAAACCCACCCACCCGCTCGTCGCGCCCACCTGGAGGGCACTGTCGGCGGCCTGGACGGAGCAGACCCGCCACGCCACCGGCCGCACCGACCTCACCGTTCTGGCCACCCCAGGCGCCGGTCACGGCTCACCGGCCTGCTTCACCCCCGCCGACGGAGTGATCGAAGTCGACGCGAACTACATCACGGTCGACCCGACCACGATCAACCCGGCCGACCCGGCCAACCGCGGCCTGTATCCCGTCGGCTGGGGGCTCCTCGTCCACGAGATCGCCCACGCCGAACACACCCGCTGGGGCTTCGGCGACCGCGACCATCCCATCGCCGCGCAGATGGCCACCATGCTCGATGAGGCCCGCATCGAAGGCCGCCGGGCGACCACCACCCCCGCAGACCGGCAGTGGCTGCGCGCGGCGTCCCTCCACCTCGACCTCGACGCCCTGCACGCCCCGGACTCCCCGGCCTCGGCCGCGAAGGTGGCGGCGCTGCTGCTGGCCCGGGCCGACGCCGGGATCCTCACCCACGGCGAGGTCGCACCGGTCCGCAAGGCGGTCGTGGCGGTGCTGGGCCGACGGCGGCTAAGACGCCTGGAGTGGATCTGGCGGCGGGCACTGCGCACGGCCGATGACGACACGGCGGCGATGATGGAGTGGGGCCACCGGTGGTGCCGCATCATGGCGATGCACAGCCAGATCCCGTTCCCGGTCCCCAGCAGCGGCGCGGTGCTCCTTGACGCAGTCACACAGGTCCTAGCCGGTATCGCCGACGAGGTCGCTATCTGCATCGCCGCCGCCATCCGGGAAATCCGCGAAGCCCAGAAGAAGGCCGACAAGCGGGCCGAAGGACTGTCGGCGGACAAACGCAAGAAGGCGGCCGGGGAGCGGGTGTTCGGACGCCGGGGCGCCCGACTCCCCACCGCCCAGCTCGGAGAGACCCGTCCGCCGACCGAGACGGAGAAGATCGCCGCCAGAACCTTGGCCCGCGAGCTGAAGAAGGCCGCCCGCCGCGAACCGGCCACAGTCAAGATCACCACCGCGTTGCCGCCCGGGCGGCTAGTGCCCAGAGCCGCGATGGCCGAAGCGGTACAACGCAGCCTCGGGCAGATCCCGACCGCACAGCCCTGGTCCAGCAACGCGCGCCGCCTCAATCCTCAGCCTCCGCTGCTGCTGGGGATCAGCATCGACGTGTCGGTGTCCATGGGGGCGTTCTTCGGCCCTGCCGCCTCGATCACGTGGATCATCACCAAGGCGGTCGGACTTCTGCCGGGCGGGGCCTCCGCCTCGGTGACGTTCGGCGAAGAGGTCCAAGCCCTGACTGTGCCGGGGCGGCGGCCATCCACGGAGGTCCAGGAACTCCTGATCGAGGACGACACCCTGGGGTTCCCGCTGACCATTGACGCCCTCGACTATGCCCTGGGCCTTTCTACCGAGGTCAGCGCCGCCCGACTCCTGGTCATGATCACCGATGGAGGAATCGGCTTAGGGGAACGGATCGCGGCCCAGCACCGCCTTGATCTGCTCGCCCAAGGCGGATGCGCACTGCTGTGGATCGGGCCCCCTGAGTCCAGACCGCTCGCCGGGCCCCAGGTCGTCCTGCTCGCCGACGCGACCCAGGCCGGCGCCCTCATCACGAAAGCGGCCGTGAACGCCCTAAGAAACCGCGGCTAGCCCATCCGCTCGCCGGCCTTTGCCGGCGGTCCTGAACGGCCCAGCTTTCTGGCCGTGCCTGGCCGAACGCGCACACCGCGCACGCCTCGGGCACGGCTGTTGCGTCGTGCCCGAGGTCTCTTCCTGACACCAAGGAGTGACCCATGCACCACACGCAAAGCCGACCCCTGCCGAGGAATCTCGCGGGGAACGACCGATGACCCTTCGCGGTGAATCCACGCTCGCCGGGTACGCCCGCGCCGCCATCGACGACAAGCACGCCATGTTCGACGCGTCCGGCAATCCCGCCTGCCGGCAGTACCTGGCCGAGTTTGTACACCTCAGCGCCGAAAGGCGGGGCGGAACCGCGCAACCGGCGGTGATCGACGCCGTCGATCGGTGCGTCGTGGGTGCCTGGCAGCATGGTGAGGCGTACGTGCTGGCTCCGGCGATGACCGCCGTGGTGGCCGCCGCCGCATCAGCCCTGGACCTCACCGGTGAGATCGTCGGATTCGACGAGGCCCCTGAGTCGATGGGCGTGCTGTTCCTGCCCGAGCCGATTCGACTGCGCCGCCAGGACGGGCGGTTGAGCACCCTCGGCGCGATCAGCTGGTCCACTTTCGGCACCGCAACCGCCACGTCCTGGCTGTTGTGCGGCTGGGCCGACCGGAATGCCGGCGATCCTCAGGACGCCGCCTTCGATCAGGCCATCGCCATGCGTCCTGACCTCGCACGCCAGTTCGGTCCGTACGTGCTCCTCAACATGGATAACCTGCCCGCCGACAAGCCCGTCCCCGAACGGCAGATGGCAGATGCGGTCAACGAGCCCTGCTACGAATGGCAGGCCGGGCCGGACGGGGCGGTAGTCATCGACGACGCCGCGCACGCCACCGGCGCCCTCATCGCCCTGCTCTACTCCTTCTGGCGCATCCAGGCCCAACCCCTGGCCACCGTCGAACGCCCACCCCTGGATCGCGGTACGAGACGCCGGGCCGACCGTGCCGGCATCAAGCACTCCACGCGCGTGGTGATGCTGCGTCGGACCAAGTCGGTCAGCGAAGCCGGCGCCGGTGAGTCGGCCCGCCAGTACAAGGTCCAGTGGGTCGTGCGCGGGCACTGGCGTCGCCTCACCAACTCCGAGGGCCACAGGTATCGGACGTGGGTCAACGCTCACATCAAGGGTCCCGACGACGCGCCACTCCTCGGCGGGGACAAGGTCAACATCCTCGCCCGCTGAGCCCCCGACACGGCCGCCACTGAATCGGCACCGGCCCGCAGCATGCCCGCCGGCCGTACGCCGGCGGGCATCCCCATTTTCAGCCCGAGAAAGGCGCACTGATGACCGACGACACCGCGATCCCCGCACACCGCCCCGAGGAGGTGGTCGACCTGCTCACCCAGGTCAGCGCCGAGCAGATCTCCCGCGGGTGGAACCGCCCGCCGGAGTTGTTCTCGATCCGCATGGAACCCGTGCCCGCCACCACCGACCAGTGGCGACGGGTGGCAAGCCCCCATCCGGTCCCGCCGCGCGCATGGTTCGCCCATACCAAAGGCCCCGTCGGGTTGCTCGGGGACCTGGTCGCCGAGTTCCGCCAGCCCCACAGCCAGGCGGTGCTCATCACCGCCGCCAGCGTCGACCCGTACAGCCGCGTCGTCGCATGGGGCCTGGCGTACGTCCTGCGGCACAACACCTACCGCAGCCAGCTTGTGCTGCTCGTCGACGCGATCGACCTCAACGGCCGGTTCTACCGACTCACCCAAAAACCGGGCGAGACCGCACCCGTGGCCACCGTCGACGACACACCAGCCGGCATCGACCACACCATCGCACCGCTACTCGCCGCCCTCGTCGACGCCACCCGGTAGTCCGCGCGGTATTGACGGGCGCTCGCCAAGGACCAACTCCCACTGTCAACACCCGCTCCACAGCCGGGGCCGGCATCCGCCGGTCCCGGTTTCGTTGTCTCACCAGGAGAAACTCCATGTCACTGTATGTCGCTCAGCACAACGACCTCGTCACCCTCAAGCCGTCCGCTGACCCGCGCGGGCAGTTCACCGGAATGCTGTTCCGCGTCGAGGCGCTCACCAACGGCAAGCTGCCGCTGACCATCGCCACCGCCGACGGACGCACCATCAAGGTCCACGACGACATGGTCGAGCTCTACACCGCCGCGGACCGCGATCAGAAGGCTGCCACGTTCCCCGACAACGGCCTGCTCCCGTCGGGCACGATCCTGCGCTTCACCCAGGGCACCGGCGACCAGTCCCCCGACCTGCTGTGGGTCGTCATGGACCGCACCTCCTCCGGCATGTACACCATCGCCCCGCTCGGCGGCGGGTGCGGCGCCCGACGCGGATACCTGCGCCACCAACTGCACCCCATCAGCCTCGCCGAAGCGATCACCCACCTCAACCGGACCACCGCCTAGCCACATCCACACACCGAGGGGCCGAGCCTGCGCTCGGCCCCTCCTTCACGTTCCGGGAGACCACGATGCACATCCCACCCACCAGCCCCTGCGGCACCCAGCCGTGTCACCACCAGGCCACGCTCACCCGGCTGCAAGCCGCCATCCGAACGCACATCGCCGGAGCCGCCATCGACGAGATCTTCACCATCGAGCAGGCCAACGCCCTGCTCGAACGCTTCGAGCAGCAGCCACTCAACCGGCTCCACACCATCAACCTGACCCTGCCGATGACGATCGAAGTCAGGGCCGGCAGCGCCGAGGAAGCCACCGACGCGGCGATGAACATGCTCGAGTACGCCCTCAACACCGTCGACGGCCTCGAGATGAACTGGCAAAACCGCGACGCCGACAACGTCGAACCTGGCGAGATCGACACCGACAACCCCTAGATGGTTGATTCCTGTTTCTTGGCTGGTCAGTGGTCGTAGGCGGTCAGTGATCGTTTGGTGGGGACGTTGGTGAGCCAGTTGTGCCAGATGGCGGCTGCCAGGGCCAGGAGTCTTTGAGCGATGCGGGCGAACACTCCTTGGGGTGTTCGCCCGCAGCACCTTCCGGGTCACCGTCCGGGTGACCTGACGCTCGGCGGCTACTCCTCCGCGAGCAGTGCGGCGGTGGGCAGCCGGCGGGCCAGCAGCGCCGGCACCAGCGCCGCGACCACCGCCAGCAGCGCACCGGCGAGCGCGAACCGCGAGCAGACCGCGGCGAGCTCGGCACTCACCCCGCCGGCGAACCACGCGGTCAGTCCCAGCCCGGCCGCGGCACCGGCCCCGGCGCCGAGCAGCCCGATCCCGAGCCCCTCGTAGCCGATCAGCCGGCCGACCGCCCCCTCCGACCAGCCAACGGCCCGCAGGGTGGCGAGCTCGGCGGCCCGGTCGCGGACATTGAGATACAGCACGTCGCCGACCGCGACCGCCCCCAGCAGCAGGATCACCGCCGCGGCGACGGCGTCCACGCCGCGGACCCGTACCGACACCGCGTCGCCGAGCAGCGCCCCGGTGACCTGGCCGTGGAAGACAGCCTGAACCGCGGCCAGCGTCGTCACGGCGCACACCCCGATCGCGAGGCTGAGCACCCCGAGCGCGGTCCGGCCGGGCACCCGACCGATGTTGGCCAGCGCCATACCGGCCACCCCGCGCCGCCGCCGGCCGCGACGCGGCGCCCGGACCGCGTGCCGCAGCGCCGCCGCCGGGTGCGCGCGGGCGGCCCGGACCGCGGGCACCGCGCCGGCGAGCAGGGCCAGCCCGAGGCCGATCGGCATGGCCAGCAGCCCTCGGCCGACCGGCACGGTCACGCCGACCAGCCCGGCGACCGGCCAGGCCAGGGCGAGCGCGCCGGCCCCGGCGACCGTGCCGACCACGGCCACCTCGCCGAGGATCAGCGCCCCGATCCTGCGGGCCGGCCAGCCGAGGCACGCCAGCACGGCCAGCTCCCGACGCCGGTCCCGGACAGCCGCGGAGACCGCGTTGCCGAGGAACAGCGCGCACACCGCGAGGATCAGTACGAAAAGAATCAAGCTCTTCCGGTCGACGGCCGAGACGATGACCGCGGCGACGCCCTTACGCGACCAGCCCTCCGACAGCCGCAGCTCCGGCCGGCCGAACTTGCCGGCGGGCAGCACCACGGTCTGCGGCTGCGGCGACGAGCCGAAGGTGATGTCGACGTCGAGCCCGGTCCGCACGGCGATCTCCTCGGCGATCAGGCGGACCCGTTCGGCGGTGGCCTTGTCGTAGCCGGTGATCCCGCCGACCCGGACCCGCACCGCGCTCAGCGGCGCCGCCCGCACCGCCGGGTCGTCGACGTGCGCGAGCAGGTCGGGCAGCACGGACACGCTGGTCAGCATCAGCGGCGGCGTGGCCAGGTAGCCGGCCGGGTTGCCGCTGGGCAGCAGCGCCCGGTCACCGAGCAGCCGCCGGGTCTCGGGGTCGGCGCCGGTGGCCACCGGCGCCTGGTAGGTCTCCAGCGGCACCCGGGTCAGCTCGGAGAAGCCGGCCAGCTTGTCCGGGTCGAACATGCCGACCGGCGCCATGGTCAGGAACTCGCCGGTGCCGCCGGCCAGCTGGCTCAGCGGCCGGGTGGCGTTGTCGAGCACCAGCCCCGGCATGGGCGTCCCGGTCAGGGTCCGCCCCCGGTAGGCGTCGAGGTCGGCCTCGGAACCTTCGACGGCCAGGTTGCCGTCGGGCCGGGCCAGGTAGCTGGGTGCCCCCGACCGGATCACCTGCTGCAACTGTCCGAACTGGGCATCCTCGTGTGCCATCGCGTAGCCGACGCTGCCCTGGTAGTGCGCCAGGATGTCCTCGTCGCCCTGCCCCGAGCGGACCCCGTCGGCCTTCGGCAGCGCCTCACGCAGCTGCGGGCTGGTCAGCCCCGCGATCCCGATCGGCAGCCGGGTGTAGGTGGTGGAGATCTGTTCGTCGACGTAGGGCCGGCTGCTCGCCAGCATCGGGACCCGGCCCGCTCCGGCTCTGGGCCGCTGGATCCGCTCGTCGTCGCGCAGGTACCGCCCGGTGGTCACCGCCCGGTCCGTGCCCGCCAGCCGCGCCTCGGCGGTCGGGTCGACGGCCGCGAGCAGCATCGGCAACGTCCACGGCAGACTGACCGTGAGCCGGTCCCGGGCGGGCAGTTCGGCGCCGTCGGCCCCGGCTAGCGGCAACCGGAACCGGCCGTCGGGCAGTAGCTGGTAGACCTGCATCCGGCTGCGCCGGGCGTCGCCGACCCCGTTGGCCTCGCCCTCCTTGAGCTGCTCGGGGCCGCAGAGCCGGATCCGCTGCCCGTCGGGCAGCACCTCCACCGGCAGCATGCTCCCGCCGCACTCCCCGCCGAGCTCCTCCGGCAGGGCGCTGCCGTCCTCGTAACGCACCTGCCCGCCGCGGGTCCCCACCGGCCGGAGCAGCCGGTTCTTCGTCACATAGGCATATGACGGGCTGTCGGCCCACCGGGTCAGCCCCCGGTCGGCGACGATCGTCGGGTTGAGCCGGATCACCTGCTGGGTCAGACGCCGGTCGACGGCGGCGGTGACGTCGTTGGTCACGACGGTGTTCACCATCGCGTAGCCGACCATCGCGATCGGCGCCGCCAGCTCCACCCCGGAAACGGCCCTGACCTGCTCATACTGCGCCATGCTGATCCCACCGAACAGGCCCGAGAGATAGTTGGGCCGCACCAGCCCGCGCTGCTCCTCGAGCGGCGTGCGACTGCCCTTCGGCCGGACCAGGATCTCGTAGGCGGCCCGCGCGTTGGCGTCCAGCGTGCCCGTGACCCGCAGCCGCGAGGTCTCGGTGCTGCCGGTCAGCACGGTGAAGCCCGTCGTCGCCACCAGCACGCCCAGCAGCAGCGCCAGGGACCGGCCGGCCCGGTTGCGCAGCTGCGCCCAGATCATTCTCGACATCGTCAGATCCTCAGCTGGTTCGCGCGGGCCAGGGTGTCGGCCGGCGTCGGCCCGCCGCCGAGGTCGACGTCGTCGACGATCGCTCCGTCGCGCAGCCTGATCAGCCGGTCGGCCTGGGCGGCGACCTGATGCTCGTGGGTGGCGATCAACACCGTCATCGGGTACCGGGCCCGCAGCCCCCGCAGCAGCTCCAGGATCCCGGCGCCGGTCCGCGAGTCGAGGTTGCCGGTCGGCTCGTCGGCCAGCAGCAGCCCCGGCCGGCCGACCAGCGCCCGCGCGATCGCGACCCGCTGCTGCTGCCCGCCGGACAACTGCGCCGGCAGCGCCCGCTCCCGATCGGCCAGCCCGACGGCGTCGAGCAGCTCGCGGGCCCGCGCCGCCCGGTCGAATTCCACCCGGTACGGCAGCACCGGCGCGATCACGTTGTCCAGCACCGTCAGCGCGGGCAGCAGATGATACCGCTGGAACACGAAACCGATCCGCCGCCGGTACCCTGCGAGAGCCCCGCGCCGCAGCCCGGTGAGCTCGACCCCGTCGACCCGGACACTGCCGGCGTCGGCGCGCTCGATCGCGCCGAGCAGATGCAGCACAGTGGACTTGCCGGAGCCGCTGGGCCCGGTCACCGCCACCATCTGCCCGGCCGGCACGCTCAGCGCCACGCCGTCCACGGCCACGATCTCGCTCCCGCCACTGTGGAACGCCTTGCGTAGACCGGTGGCCTCGATCGTGGCCCCGGACCCGGTGGTCGTTGTCATGGTCACCACAGTGACTGCTACATTGTCACAATGCAAGGCCCAGTTCCGAGGAGGAGTCGATGGCGATCCAGCACGCGGTGCTCGCCCTGCTGGCCGACGGACCCAGCTACGGCTACGAGCTGAAGGCCTCGTTCGAGGCCGCCGTAGGTCCACAGTGGGGGCCCCTGAACATCGGCCACCTCTATCAGATCCTCGACCGCCTCTCCCGTGACCACCTGGTCACCTCCGCCCGCTCCCCCCAACAGATCAAGCCCGACCGGGTCGTCTACGAGATCACCGACGCCGGCCGGGCCGCGCTGACCGGCTGGCTGGCCGAGCCGAGCCCCCGCTCCGGCGGCTTCCGCGACGACTTCTTCCTCAAGGTCACCGCCGCCGCGCACACCGGCGAGCCCGACGTGGTCCGCGGAGTCCTCGACCAGCAGCGCACCCACCTGCTCCAAGAGCTCCGCAACCTGACCACCCTGCGCGCCGACCACCCCGACCCAGTGGTCGCGCTGCTGCTCTCCGCCGCCAGCCGGCACGTCCAGGCCGACCTGGCGTTCATCGACGACACCGAGGAGACCCTGCTCGCCGACCCGGCCGTCCTGCCGGCCGTGCGTGCCCGCCGCGCCGACCCCCCACCGGGCCGCGCCGCCGTCGCCTGACCCCGACCTCAGCTCCGGTCGGCCGAGTACCCGCTGGCCTGGAGTCCGAACAGCTCGGCGTAGCGACCGCCGGCGGCCATCAGCCGGTCGTGGGTGCCGTATTCGGTGACCACGCCGTGGTGGAGGACGAGGATCTGGTCGGCGTCGCGCACGTTGGCCAGCCGGTGGGTGATCAGGATGGTGATCCGCTCGGCGGCGCCGGCCCGGAGGTACTGGAAGAGGGCGTGTTCGGCCCGGGGGTCCAGGGCCGCCGACGGCTCGTCGCAGATGATGACGGGCGTGTCGCGGTGGAAGCCCCGGGCGGCAGCGAGGCGCTGCCACTGCCCCTGGGACGGGTCGTGGCCGCCCTTGAAACTCGTGTCCAGCAGCGTCGAGTGCGGCGAGGTGGCGGGCGAAGTCACGGCCGGCGTAGCCCTTGTCGCCGATGAGTGTGATGGGTCCGGTGAGGAGTTGCTGGTCACGGGCGTGTTCGAGGAGTTCGGCGGCGACTTCACGTTCTCCGAGGCGGGCTTCGGCTAGACACCAGGCGGCGGGCATGCCGTCGAGGGCGCAGACGAGGTAGAGCTTGAATCCCCAGTATCAGCGGGAATGTGATCGGCAGTAGCCGTAGCTGGCGTGGCCGGCCAGGGCGGAGCGGCGCGTGGTCTGTCGTGAGGCGCCGCAGGCCACGGCGGTGGCGTCGATCAACCGCAAGGTGTCGGCGTTCGATGGTGTCTGGCGAGCGAGGGCCTGGGTGACTGCGGTGATCAGTCCGGCTGCGGCCTTGACGCGTTTGCGATAGCCGGACTGCTGCGGCAGCGGCGACGACATGGTCGACCTCGACACCTCCATCGAAGACAGGCTCCGCACGAACATGCGCCTACCCGCATCCCCGACCCGCCGCCCCGCCCCGAAGCCGGCACCCGGCTCATCCTCGTGACACGGGCCCGCCCGGCCGCGATCTACCAGTTCACACGGCCAAGCCCTGGCGCATTGACTTGATCAATACGCGGAGTGGTCGTTGCATGCGGTCGGCCCGATCCACGGCGGGGCCAGCGCCCGCCAACGTCGAAGGGAACGCCCAGATGACCAGCACCATCACACGCGACGCCGAGACCACCACAAGGGGCTCCGCGCCGTTCTCCGCGCTGACGAAGGAACTCCTAGACCTGGACTTCCTGCCCGAGCACGCCGACGACAGCCACGTCAGCGCGTTACGGCACGAGGACCTGCCGACCACCGTCGTCATCGACCAGCGCTCCGGCACAGGCACCGCGTGCATCACCCACCTCGACCACGACGGCACTGTCGGCTGGCAGATCACCTTCACCGCCGCCACGCCCGACGTGACCCAGATCGTCGCCCTGTACGGGGCCATCAACCCCGATCCGCAGGGCGCGATCGAGTCCATCGCATCCGCCTACAACATCAGCCCGTGGCAGGAAGGCTCGCACCTCACCACCCCCTAGCTCCCCATCCCAAGCAGGGGCGTCCCGACCGGGACGCCCCTGCTTCCCGTACCCGCACAGGAAGGAACACATCCCGTGAACCACCGACCCGAACTCAGCACGTCGCGCCTTGGCGGTCTCGCGTCACCGCCCAACGCTGACCAGCTCGGAGGCGATCTGACCGCAGCTACCGCCCGACTCCGCGCCGCCCTCCAACACGATCCGGTGCCGGCGCTGCCCGACGCGGCGGCCGTCCAGAAGTTCCTCGGCTACCAGATCGCCCACATCACGCTGCTGCGCGGCGTCTACGCCGACCTGGAACGAGATCTGGCGACCGGACGCCTGCTGGCCGGGGCCGAACCCGCCACGGTCGACGGGCTCCGCCACCAGGTGGACGCCATCACCGCAGCACTGGAGCTGGCTCTCACTCGGATCGTGGCCGCCGAAGCCACCATTCTGCCCGCCGGCCGTGGCACGTCGGGCTCGGACCCGGTGGTCACGACAGCCCGAGGTCAGCAAACCGACGTGGTACTCGCCCCCGCTCGCGCCCAGCTCGCTGACGCGCTCGGCCTGCCCCACGGCCGTCTGCGCACCGGACTCGCCGGTGCCGGATTCTCCGAGATCAGCCCACCACCACCCCTGTCCTGGACCTCGGTGCGTGGCCCGGTCACTGTGCGCGGCGGTCACGTCTACGAACCGGAAGGCGTAAGCATTCTGGCCACCGCCGGACCCGACCCGATGCGCCCGTCAGCATGGCGAGTGCTGTGCGCCCCGGCCTGCCCCGATGAGGTCATCGCCGCAGCCATCACCGCCACCAGCCAGCACGTCGCCCATGGCGGATCGCTGCACCTCGACCGTGACGGCTTGTGGCACCGGTTCCTCGCCGACGGTTGGCGACAGCAGGCTAGCCCCGTCGGCGAGGTCCTCGCCAACCGGAATGTCCAGGTCAAGCGCTCCGGCAGGGGCACTATCTGGATCACCCGCAACCCGTCACATAACGCCAGCGAGGAACTCGCGGCCCGGCCAGGAACGGCCTGGGAGTTCATCTGTGACCGGGGCTGCCATTCCGACCTGATCCTCTCCCTCACAGCCATCGCACTGGCCCACAGCTGACCATCACCTCGCCGGAAGCGGGCCCTGATCTACAGGAAGTTCGACCCGGACCAGCGGGCCACCGAGCGCAACTGACAGCGGCGCCCGAGCCGCATGACTGCGATCGCGGCCCGTGCCCGACTCTCACGATCTTGTAGGAGCCAACACCTTGAACAGCCTTCCCGAGCCAGAGCCCAACGCAACCGTCGTCTCCCTGACGGGGATCCTCGACCACATGCGCGACACGGGTCGAACCTGCGGTCTGAGCGTGCAGACCGTCAATCAGATCGCCTCTGCCTGGCGGCGCATCCACACCGTCGTACCCGTACCCGACACCACACTCGTCGCAGACCTGAACGCCGACGTGCTCGTCGCCGACTTCACCACCGCCCTAAACCAACAGGGAAAGACGTTTCGCTCGGCCAGCGCCTACGCCACCCGCATCCGGCTGGCGATGCGCGCCCACGGCGCTTGGATGAGCGGTGACCCCCAGTGGTACCTGCTATCGATCGGCGGCAAGGCGGCGAACGGCCGGCCCCGGACGGCCATGCACGATGACCGGGTGAGGACCGTGGTAACGCCGCTCCGCCGCGGTTTGGACATCCGGCTGGACCTGCCGTGGGACCTCACAACGGCCGAAGCCGAACTGCTCGGGGCGTTGATCCGCAACCACGTCGATCCCACCACCGGGCCCAATGACGTCGGCGGGCCCACGACTTGATCACCGCCGCGGAGTGGAGGTGCCATGCCATCGCACCGTCACCGGTGAGCGCCGACCAGATGGTCGGCACCCACCCACACCTGAAGGGACCATAGTGAACATCACTCCCGCCAGCGTCACACCCGCCGCGCCAGGCACCTCTCACGCCGGCCGAGGAGCGTTCGGCCGACTGGAACGCGAGCTAGTCGGCCTGGGCTTCGAACAGATCGTCGAGACCCAGGACGGGATCACGGTGTTCCGCTGCGACGAGATCCCGTCTGGCCACGGCGAGACCACCACCTTCGAGGTCGTCTTCGATCGGCGCTTCTGCACGGCGACGGCGACCATCATCCCCGGCGGGACCGGCGAATCGTGCGGACCGCGCATCGCGTTCACCGCCCACATCCCAGCGGTCACGCAGATCGTGACGCTGTACGGGGCACTGAACCCCGACCCTGTCGCGGCCGTGGAGTCCATCGCCCGCACCTACCAGGTCAAGCCCTGGAACGAAGACACGGTCGCGCCCTCATAACCCACATGACGGCAACAGAGGGGCACTCGAACGAGTGCCCCTCTTCCGTCATGCCGGCCCAACCCCACAGAAGGAGCACCTTATGTCCAAGGAACGGGCGAGATTTGATCATCGCCACACGACACCCGATCCCCCGACCAAACAGCCCGTGACCGTTGGGGCACAACCAGCCGAGCAAACCGGCAAGATGGAGGCCGTGCCGCCCGACGCAGATGAACCCGACGCAGGCGACTACAGCGTCGGGGACCCAGTCACCCGCAAGACCCGACTGCTGTCCCGCAAATGCGACACGTGCATCTACCATCCCGGCAACCGGATGCACCTGTCGGCGGGACGCCTGAAGGACATCACCGAAGAGGCACGAGCCGCTGAGAGCTACATCATCTGCCACGAGACCACCCCCGACGGCCGCGTGTCGAGCACGGTCAAGCCGGCGGTCTGCCGGGGGTTCTTCGAACGGTTCTCCACCAACTCGCTGCGCATCATCGACCGCCTGTTCGGCTTCCTGCTGGTGGACCCCGCGTCCTGGGCGACGCCGAGCGCGACCACGGGCGGCGCACCGATGCTGAACCCGGCAACTGCCCCCGAACCAGTCCTCGAGCCTGCGCCTCGGGGTGTCCAGGGCACTGAGCCGGGCCGCCGCCCCCGCGTGGTGGTCGCCATAGACGTCGACGGCGTGCTGTGCCCGACGGCCGGGCGCGAGGACTCGGCGCTGCTGGCGGCTGGCTACCAGCGTGTCGAGCTGACCATGCCGGCCAACGGCGGGGGCACCCGCACCGGCTGGGTGTGGATCAACCCCGAGCACGGGGCGCGGCTGGCCGCGCTCGCCGAGATCGAGGCCGAGCTGGTCTGGGCCACTTCCTGGGGCCACAGGGCGGCCGAGTACCTGGCGCCCCTGTTGGGGCTGCCCGACATGCCGGTCCTCGATATCGGCGCCGACAACAGGCCCCGGTTCGGCTGGTCGCCGAAGATCGGGCCGATCCGCGCCTACGCCGCCGACCGGCCCTTGGTATGGATCGATGACGTGTTCGGCGGCAAGGAGGACGACTGGGCACGGGTACGGTCGGAGACCAGCCCGACCTTGTTAATCCGCACCGCCGCACACCAGGGACTCACGACAGCGCAGCTCGACGCCGTGACCGCATGGCTCCACGCTCAGACAGTCGCCGCCGGCACCGACCCTGAGCTGGCAGCAGCCCACGGTGGAGGTCAGCATCCGGCCGGCTGACCTACGATCATCGGTCGTCAGTCTTGTCGACGACCACGGCGGTGGTAAGCGCTCCTCGTTGGATCTCGGCGATCAGTTGGTCGGCCAAGTGCAGCGTCGCGTCGTGGGGGTCGGTGTCGAGCTCTGACATGCGGACTATCACGGTGCGGCGCAGCTCCCGGATCGCGGGGATGTCCGCGGCTCGGGCGTGAATGCGCATGGCGTGGCGGTAGGTGTCTTCCGCGTACGGGTCGATGTCCACCGCCACCGCGACAGCGGCCTGCGCCTCGGCGGTGTCAGTGTCGGCGAGGAGCCCGGCGAGCGCGAGGTGGGCGTCCAGCGCCTGCCTCCGTACGTTTTCCCGGTAGGGCTCCAGCCATTCGTACTCGCACCCTTCCGCCAGAGGACCACCGTAGGCGTTGACGGCGGTTCGGAGAGCGTCGACCTTCTCGGCTATCTCATCGACAGCGCACGCCCGGTAGGTGTCTATGGCGGCGCGCATGCGCCACAGGTCCACATCGACGGCTTCGCGCCGAAGCTGGTAGCGGTACGGGTCGCGTTCCAGGTAGGTGCCAGGTCCGACCAGGCGTGCGAGGACTTTGCGTAGGTTCGTGGTGTAGGTGTTCAGCCGGTGGTTGGCCCGTTTCATCGGCACGTCCCCGAGGAGGTTTTCGAAGATCGCGTCGGTGGTGGAGGTGCCCTCGTTGACGGCCAGCCACACCAACAGCTCCACAGACTTCGTCCGGAACCGTTCGCCGTCTTCGACCGGGTCGGTGGTCAGCTCCACCAGCGGGGGCCCCAGCACTCGGACCCGGGCAATCGGGGTCGTGACTGTGGCCCCGCCCGTGGAGGTGTCGTCGACCTCTCGGTTGGCGTCGGTGTCCTTGGAGTCCCTGTCGACTGCATCCGTGGTGGGGATATCTGACTCATCACCCGCAGAAACCGGGGCCTTTTTCTCGTTGTGGGCCGCGTCCATTTCCTTGTGGGCCACGTTGCCAGGTCGGTGGTCGTGTTCGGCGGGCTGCTCGGCTGGGGCGGGGGTGGGTGGTTGCCCGGTGTGGGCCTCGGCGAGGACCCGCAGGAGGTCTGTGGTCTCTTCGGGGGCGATCACGGCCAAACGGCCGACGTCTCCGACGTGCTGGCCGGGCCGCCCTGTGTCGCTGACCGCGCGGGCGACAGTGCCGTCCTCGGCGACGACGATGGTGTCGCCGGATTCCCACGCGCCGAGGAGGATGCCGTGCAGGTCGAGTCGGCGGCCCTGGGTGAGCATGGCCGCGATGCGGGCTTGGACGTGCGACTCTCCGGCGTCGGCGAACAGCACGATCGGGGGCATGTACTCCTCGAGCGGGTCCTTGCGGCGCACCGCGTCTACGTCGTCGACCTCGTGGTCATACACCACCCGGCTGCGCAGGAGGACCGCGTCTTCCAGGAGCGCGAGTGCTTCTGCCAGGCCTGTGGTGACGGTGAGGCGGGGGGTGTCGGCGACGTCGAGGGCTTGAGTGCCCAGAAGGGTGGCCAGGGTGGTGGCGGGGATGATGACCCGACTCTCCCGGCCCGGGTCGCTGCGGGTGCCAGCCGCCAGGGTGGCGGTGAGCAGGCCCCGCACCGCCGCTTCGGCGCCGGGGCCGGTGAGACCGAGCCCAGCCTGAGGCCAGGCTCTGGCCATGTCGTGTTCCAGCGTCGGCGTCACCGGCGGTCCCGCCTCCACCGGCGTCATCAGTCTGACCTCGACGGGGTCCGTATCGGGGTCGATGGCACGGGTCTCGTCGGGTTCCTCGCCGGTGCCGGCGAGTAGGGCTGGCACCGCGGGCGCGTCGGTGTGAAGGCTCGGGCCGCCGCGTAGACCGCGCTTGATGGTGGTGACGACTTTCGGTAGCGGGCGCAGGTCCGGGTCGTCGTCGCGAGCGTGACGCGTGGGAGGCATGGGCTTGTAACGGCGGCGGCGGTGCGCCCACACCGTGGCGGCGGCGGTGGTGATGGCCACGGCGAGTCCGAGGTCAATCCAGCCGTTGCCCAGCAACGACACACCGGGCTTGCTGGCTGCAGAGGGGCTGGGCGTCTGAGAGGAGACGGTGCCCGTCTGCGTGCTGGATGGGGTGGGTGCGGGGGCGACGCCGTCGCTGGAGGGTCGACCCGGCGAGGGGGAAGGGGTGGGTGTCACCGACGAGGATTTCTCAGGGACGGCCGGCTCCACAGTTGGCGGGGTGACTGGTTGTGCCCCGTCGGGCGGGGTGGCGTCGTCGGGCAGGGCGAGGACCCATCCGGGTTCGATGTGGTCGCCGCCGAGCATCCGCCCGGCGTCGTCGTAGCGGTCGCGGTTGAGTGCGTAGATCTCGCCGTAGCGTTGCCCGTCGCCCAGGCAGCGCTCGGCGATGCCCCACAGGGTGTCGCCGTGTTCGACCTCGATCGTGTACCGCTGTCCGGCGACGGCCACAGTCAGCGGTCCGGACTGGGCGGCCACCGCGAACCGGGGCAGGTCCGATCGCTTCGGCGTCACTGCGGCGTTAGCGGCGGCTGCCGGCTGGTGATGAACAGTGGGCATGGCCCAGGCGGAGGCCGAGCTTTCGGGGAGGGCCTGGTGCGGGGTGGCGATCATGGCTACAGCGGCGGTCGCTGGTTGGGGGGCGGCGGTGGCGGTGATGGCGGCGGCCGGGGTGAACAGGATGCCGGCGATGAGGGCCGCCGCCAGGCCCCGCATCGGCGACGAAGACCGGGCGCGGTCCGATCGGCGGCCTCCCAGCATGGCGAACGCCTCGATGAGGAGGCTGTAGCACCACAGCACCCACACCACCCACAGGCACACCACGACCAGGCCGATGACGGTCTCGTCGGTGAACCCGGCGGTTAGCAACTGCTGCCAGCCTTCCGCAGACGAGGGCAGCTTGTCGGGCAGTGGGTTGCCGAAGTACTCGACGAGACCGAACGGAACCCCACCTGTCATTCCCGCGACGACCAGCAGGCACCCGATCCATCGGAGCAGGCGGGCGACGACGGTCAGAGGACGACGGCGGAAGGGGTCTTGGGTGATCACGGTGTGCCTCCCGTATGCGGGCTGGCGGACGCTGTCGAGGTGACCTGCACGGTCGGCCTGCCGAACGCCGACAGCATCGGGGTGTGCTGGTGACTCGTCGCCGTCACGGTCACCGTCAAACCGGACACCGTGACCATCCCCGTCGCACTAGCTGAGCGCAGGTACCGCTGGGCTGCGGCTTGGGCTGCGGCTGGGTGCAGCCGCAGGGTGCCGTTGGCCCGGTAGGTGACCAGGTCGATCTGCTGCGCGCCTGCCCGGGCCGCTTCGGCTGCGACGCCGTAGCCGCGTGCCCGGGCGGCGAACACGGTGCCGCCACCGATGAGGATCGCGACCATCAGCACCACGGTCATACCGATATAGGCCATGGTCACGCTGACCGCCCCGTGGTCCCCACTCAGCCGTACCTGCCGGTGGACGGCACAGGTTTTCGGGGTGGCTGGGGGCTCCACCGCTCCAGGCTCGACCGGTCGTGTCTGGTGGCCGAAAGTGGGGGCCGGTACCTTGCGAGGTGAGGTCATGGCCGTAGGCCTCTCTGTCGAGAACCCGGGGCTGCGGCGAGGGCGACGCCCCGGTAGAGATCCAGAGGACTGGATGCCGAGGCTGTGAGGTCGATGCTTCCGCCGACGCCGACGCCGGTGAGCCCACGGGTGGACACCGTGCAGGTGACAGTGACGGCGACCTGACCGCCGCGCACGAACGAGCCGATGTCGACGCTGGCGGTGACGTGCTGGCAGCGAGAATCGAGGTTGGCGTGGGCCGAGGCGGTGGCCGCGGCCTGCGCTCCGGACGCGGTGCGCTGCTGCGAGGCCGCGCGGGCGGCCGAGGCCGCGGCGGAGTTGACGGTGATGACCCCGCGCCCGTAGTTG
The DNA here is from genome assembly GCF_053902585.1 of Longispora urticae. Taxonomy (NCBI): domain Bacteria; kingdom Bacillati; phylum Actinomycetota; class Actinomycetes; order Micromonosporales; family Micromonosporaceae; genus Longispora; species Longispora urticae. The sequence continues at coordinate 162,146 of NZ_JAQZSH010000029.1, read as the reverse complement.
AACCCGCCGATCAGCAGGAAGAACATCACCAGTGCCATCGGCACCGACAGGGCCATCTCCACCGACACCCCGCCCCGGTCCTCGCGGCGGTTCACGGCACGAACCTTTCCGTGGGGGCGGTCAGGCGCACGTCGATCGGCAGCGGGAGCCCTTTGGCGGTGCCGTGGATGACGACGGTGGTCTCGGCCGGGCCGCGGGTGACGGTGACCTGCGGATCGCGCACGAGGTTGCCGGCGAGCTGGGCGAGAAGTTCGCGGGCCTCGACCTCGCCCGCTGAGGGGCTGCCCCCAACGACTCGGGTGCTCTGCGCCGCCTGGTCGGCGGCGGACTGGGCCGCGAGGTAGCCGATGCCCCACAGCACGCCCTGGGTGAGCGCCGCCAGGATGAGCACGATCATGGGCACGGCGATCGCGAACTCCACGCTGGTGGCGCCCCGGTCATCACGGCGGGGGCGGCGAGGGTGCAGGGTGCGGGGCATCGGCTCTGGCCTTCTACTTGCCGTCGCCGAAGAACCAGGACTCGGTGAGCTTGGTGATGCCGGTCTTGTAAGCCAGGAACAAGCCGAGGGCGATGGTGGCGGCGGCTCCGATGCCGATGGCGACCTGGATCGCCTCGGCACCCCGGTCCTCGGTGGCGCGCAGCGCTTTCCATCGGTCGGCGGCGGCCTCGGCGGCCAGGGCCAGTCGAACATTCAGGTTGTGGATCATGACCTGCTCCTTGCGTGTGGGATGTGTGGCTCCGTGGTGTGGTTGTCAGGGTTGGAGTCCTGCGATGCCGGGGTAGATCAGGAACAGCAGGAACACCGAGGTCAGCAGCATGAGCGGGATGGACATCCGCTCAGATGCCGACTCGGCCCGGGCCTCCAGTTCGGCAGCGAGGCGTTCGGACAGGGCATGCCCGCGCTGGGTGAGCGCCGCGCGGATGCGGGTGCCCTCACCGGAGGCGAGTTGCAGGGTGGCGGCGAGTTGTTCGAGCTGCACGACACCGGTCTCACGGCCCAGGTCGCCGAGGGCCTGCCACAGCGGGGTTCGGGTGGTCCGTGCGGTGGCGAGCGCGTGACGGATACGTCGGGCGGCCCAGCCGGAGGAGATACGGGTGGAGTCCATCAACGCCTGCTCCACACCAGCCCCAGCGGCCAGGGCCGGGGGAACGATGTCGAGGAGCGCGGCGAGGGTGTGGCGCATCAGCAGGCGGCGCTCTTCGGCCTTGTCCTTCAGTGACGCCTCGGTGATCCACACCGCCACGGCGGCCAGGGCGACGCCGAGCCAGATCGGCACGGTGAGGGCGATGCCGGCGCCCATCAGGTTCATGACCGCCACGGTCGCCGCCGGGGCCAGCAGCGCCATGACCGCCAGGCCCGCGAGGCTGCCGAGGTAGGCGACCGGGTCGCGTTCGCAGACCGCCAGGTCCGCCATCGTGGCCCTGCGGGGCAGGCCGAAGCGGGTCAGCGGGCTGGCGAGGGCCTCCTCGATCCGACGGCGCCGGCTGGCCGGTGCGGCAGGGGTTCGGTAGATGTTGGCGATCGTGGTGAGCAGGGGCGGCCGGGCCGGCCACAGCCCGAAGACGACCAGCACGAGACCGACGCCGATCCCGGCGCCGAGCAGGATGGTGTCCATCAGAACGCCACCTCCTCGGGTTCGGGGGTGAGGATTCGCGGCAGGTCATCCACCCAGCCGGCACGGACCATCCAGAGCAGGCATCCGGCGAAGCACGCACCGACGACGGCTAGAACGAGCTGCCCCACCACCGTGCCGTACGGAGAGAGGAAGTCCCCGACGAACACGGCCATGAGCAGCACCGTGCCCAACACCACGGCGATCACGATCCGGGTCGACGTCTGCGTGGAAGCACGTTTGGTGGCGATACGCAGCCGGGCGGAGACCTGATCGCGGGCGGCCTGCCCGACGCCTTCGAGGCCTGCGGCGATGTCACGGGCCTGGTGTGCGGCGGCCTGCAGGAGCACATTGACGACGAGGTCTGCGGTCGGGTCGGCCAGGTCTGCGGCGAAGCCCCGCAGGGCCTCGGGCAGTCGGACGCCGGTACGGATGGCGAACGCGAGGCGGTCGAGCTCGGTGCGGATCTCCAGCGGGCCGATGAGGGCGGTGGTGAGGATGGCCTGCTCGATGCCAGCACCAGCCCGGAGTGTGCCGGTGAGGTCCTCGCTCCACGCGGCGATGGCTTCCATCCGGGCCATCTGCTTCCTGCTTGCCCGGTCCGGCCCGAGGACCGATGGCAGGGTCCAGGCGGCGACGCCGGCGAGGATCGCCGCGACCGGCCACCCGGAGGCGATCCCGACGACCACCGCTACCGCGCCGACGGCAGCCAGCCTCACCACCGGCAACGGGCCACGGGTGCGCAGCCGTGCGAGCAGACCGAGCCTGGGGGCCCGGTCGATGGCTGGCTGGCGCAGGCCGGAGATGATGAGGAGGATGCCGAGGGCTGTGGTGGCGCCCAGGATCGCTGCGAGCGGGCCCATGGTCACCAGCCCCCGATCAGTTCGGGCCGGAAGCCGGCAGCGAGCAGCTCGTCGAGGGTCCCGCTGCGTAGAGGCGCGGCGGGGACGGCCCGGCGGTCGGGCCCTGGTTTGAACAGCTCGTTGCTGATCACATCGGCACCGTCGTGGTGCAGCACCTCCCGCACGCTGGACACCACCCGACGGCGGTCGCCGGCCCAGTCCAGGTGCACAACGAAGTGCACCGCCCCGGCGATCAGCGGGGCGGTCGCTTCGAAAGGGAGTCGTTCGGCGGCCTGGGCAGCGTAGGTCTGCAGGCGCACGAACGCCTGCTTGCTCAAGGAGGTGTGGATGGTGGCGAGGGAGCCGTCGTTGCCCTGGGACATGGCGTTGAGTAGCGGGATCACTTCCCCGCCTCGCGCTTCGCCGAGGATGACCCGGTCCGGGGCCATCCGTAGCCCCCACCGCACGAGCTCGGCCTGGTCGATCGCACCCTCGCCCTCGATGTTCGCCTCACGGGCCTGCAGGGCGATGCAGTCGGGGTGTTCGGGGTCTTGGTCGAGGGCGAGTTCGTCGGTGTCCTCGATCGTGACCAGCCGCTCGTGGGGCGGGATCTCCCGGGCCAGGGCGCGTAGGAAGGTGGTCTTTCCGCTGTTGGTGCCGCCGCAGATGATGATGTTCTTGCGCGCTTTCACCATCGCCGAGAACAAGCTGACCATGCCCGGGGGCATGACGCCGTTGTCGTGGGCGAGCTGCTGCAGCGACGTCTGCAGCAGGGTGTGCCGGCGAATCGACACGGAAGGCTCGCGCGACAGCATGGTCGCGAACAGCCGGGATCCGTCCGGGAGCCGGACGCTGACTTTGGGCACGCCACGGTCGAAGCGCCGCTCGTCCGTGCCGGCCCGGGCGGCGATGTCGCGGACCAGCGCGATGAGCTCCTCTGACGAGCCGACCACCGGGGGCAACTGCTCCTTGCGGCCGTCCGTGCGGGTCACCCACACCCGGGCCCCGTTGATGAAGATGTTGGTGATCGTCTCGTCATCGAGCAACGGCTGCAGCCCGCCCATACCGATGAGCGAGTCGGCGATCGCCCGCGCGATGGCCTTCTCCCGCGGCGGCGCCAGCGGATCTCTCCCGTCGGCCAGTTCACGCCGAGCATGCTCGTCAAGCACCGCCTGGACGAAGCCGTGCACGCGCTCGCCCCGTTCCTGCCCGCTGGGAGCCGCCCCTGACGCGGCGACTCGACGGGCGACCTCCGCGCGCAGTGCCGCGGTCAACGGGTCCGCGCCCGCAGACCATGACGGGCCCGAGGCGATCTGGGTGGTCATCGGGTCGCTCCTGAGATTCGGGGTGCGATGGGGCGCTCAGCGGAGGTCTCGAGTTCGGACGCGAGGACGGCCAGCTGCCGGGCCAGGCGCAGCGACCGCCAGAACCGCGACGTCGTCCGCCCGGACAGGACACCGGCGGTGATCGGATGCCAGGTGAGGTGGGCGGCCACCGGCAGCCCGTAGGCGTCGGTGATCTGCCTCGCCGAGTACGGACCCCCGCCCGTGAGGACCAGGGAGAGTCGGCCAGAGGTCGCTTCGATCAGCCACGGCAGGCGCGCGGCGAGCTGGGCCTGCTCCTCCGCAGTCGGGCGGATGACCAGCAGCAACCGGTCGCTCGCGGCGGCCAGTGCCATACCCGGCCCGCCCTGGGCGAGTCGGCCAAGATCGACCACCGCCGGGTGCCCCGCCAGGACCGCGCGGCCCGAGGACGCCAGGGCACCGACGGCCGCCGCTGCGGCGTCTCCGGGCGGGGCGAGCACCGCACTCACGCCGACCGGCAACAATTGGGTGTGCTCGGAGAGAACGACCCGTGCGCCGGAGCGGCCCGCTGCGGCCAGCGTCGTGAGCCCCGGCTCCACGGAGCCTCCGAAGCGGGCCGCGAGGTCACCCCCGGCGGGGTCGGCTTCCACGAGCACGGCGGGCTCGCCCGGCCACAGCGCGGCCAGCCCGACCGCGGTGGTGGTCGCTCCGGGCGCGCCTTTCAAGGAACCGATCGTCAGAAACATGGCCTACCTCCCGGCACCGAGTTGAACCACGGTCACCTCGCCACTTGCGGAAGCGATACGAGGGGCGTCGCTGGCACCGACGAGGACAGACACCACCGTCGTGCCCGTCTGATCGACAGCGGCGTGCACCTCGGTCACCGTGCCGTCCGCCGACACCACACCGGCCGCACCGCCCCCACCACCCGACCCGCCGGCAGAGACCACAAACACCGACACCCTCGACCCGGCAGCCAGCCCGGACGGGATCCGACCCGGCTTCACCGGCACAGCGACCAGAGACTGCCCATCGGGAGGCCACACCGCAGCCCCCAGCTGACCTGGAACGAGAAGCGCGCCGGCAACCACCGGAACCGCGACCGCCCTGCCGACAATCGAAGCCCGCTCGGACGCAGGGACCGTCGCGACCTCAGAACCCACTGCGAGCCTGACGACCTTCACGTCGGCGTCTGTCACCGTCTGCCCTACCGCCAACGCGCGGGCGGCGGCCAGCACAGGCACCCGGGTGTCCAGTGCGCGGGCCGCGAGCACGCTCGCCAGCACGCACACCAGCACCAGGCCGGACCCGAGCAAGATCCGCGGCAAGCTGACCCGGCGACGCGCACCGGAGGCCGCGACGCCCGGGATGCGTGGTTTGCCGTTCACCAGGGCCTGTTTTTGGGCAGACGGTGCCGTCATGGGGTACCCCCCGAACTTTCGAAGAGAATTGGCTAGTTGTTCAGGGCCTGCGACTCGACGACCACCAAGGTCAGGGACGCAGTCGTGGTCAGGGCCGGGACCGTGCCCGAGGTTCCGCCGCCAGTCCAGGACACGTCCCAGGTGACGGTCGCCGTCAGCGTGTACGTACCCGCACGGGTGTAGGTGTGCCCGCAAGTAGGCGAGGAGGCACTTGGGCCGACCGCAGTGGTCCACGCGGTCCCGGGGCCCCCACAGTTGACGGTGGAACCGTCACCGGTAGAGATCTTCATGCCGACCGGTCTGGCCGTTGCGGTCACAGATAGTCCGGCGACCGCAGCCATCGCCGATCGCGCGTTCCATGACGTCGGATCTGCCCATGTCCAGGTGGGTAGAAAGACAAGTTGCCGAACGGGTGGTGCCGGATTGGCGTGCATGCGCAGCGCAGGCAGGCGTAGTCGACTCACGGCTTGGCGCGCGACCTGTTCCGGAGTCACACGGGCTGCGTCGGGGATCCACTGCCAGTAAGCGCCGGACGAACCCCATGGAGCCGAGCACGACCTGAAGTACCACGCGCCGGGCCCCGGCTGCGGCGGACTGCCAACCGGCGCCTGCGCCGATGGGCCGTCGTAGTAGCACCCGTCGCTACCCAGCCAACCACGACCCGGAATGGAGCATGGCACTACGGCACCGCGCGGATCCCGACATTCGGATGAGCCGTTGTTGGATCCGGTCGTATCGCCAACCGGCATTCCAGGAAGGCCCACCACTACGGTGCATTCAGGAGCCGAGGGTTGTTGGGTGCAATGGGTTTGGCCTCCGATATCGGCGCTGGCAATGCCGGAGCAAAGCGCACCGGCTGTCATGCCGATGAGGACGGCAGCTATTCCGCGCCGGCCAGCTATGGAGAACATGTTCCTACCTCCCTTAGTCCAATGCCGGTGACTTTCCATACGCCGCCGCCCACGTCTTTCACCGTCGCTATGGCGAGCCGTGGTCCCCCTGGCGTATCCTGATAGTTCGAGCCGTCAGCTTTGTACAAGGACGTCGCAGCAGTGTTGACGCAGTCAGTCACTGTGGCCTTGATCGGCGCGTTCAGCGGCTCAAATGCGCCCACCGATGGGTGAAGTACGACGTCACCTCGACCGCGGATTCCTTCAGCCCGGTTCTTCCTCAGCCCGACGGTAATGCGCTCAAGGGCTTCCGCGTCGGTGTAGCGTGCCAAGTCTGGCGAGTCCGGGTTGGCGTCGTGAGTGGCAGCGACATACGCCTTCCACATGCCCCGGTAGGCGGCTTCGGCCTTGCGACTGGCGTCCGCAATGGGATCTGTCGCCGAAGGGGCGGGCGTAGGCGACGCTACGGTCGGAGTTGATGCCGGCTTGGGCTTGGCACCACTTCCGCCGCACCCGCTGAGCGTCGGTGCGAGCAGGAGGGTTGCGACGGTCAGTGCGCGTGCTGCCAAGTGAGCCATGGATGCCACCTTCGCTGGAGAACTGACTACAGAGATACCTCGTGGCCCCCGGGTGACCGCCACTGCGGCGTCACGGCGCAGGTGTGTGGAGGGACCGTGTTCAGGTAATCAAGAACCCTCGCGAAACGCCAGAAACATCAGTTCCAGGTACAAGGTCATCTGAATTCGCCGGCGCTACCCGCTCGGGCGGACCCCAGATCGTTACGCGCCCGCCCGGGCTGGTCTCGGGCTGTGACCTTCCAGTTCCACGGCTTCCAGGCGTGCGGTTGACCTGGGGAAATACTGGCTTTCGCCGCGCGATCACTAGTCAGAGTTTATAAACTGTGAGTAGTGATCAACTTTCGAAGGGTGGGGTTCTCATGGCCAGACAGGCGGCTGCGCACCGGCCCATGGGGGATCCCACGACCGAACTGGCACGCCTGGTCCTGCAGTGTCGTACTCGCCTGGCCCCGGCGAGCGGGGCGACGACGGGGCGGGCGTCGGTGGTGTCGCAGGAGGTCGCCGCGCAGCTCGTCAAGTGCAGCCTGCAGTGGTACCGCCGTCTGGAGTCCGGGCGGCCGTCGGTGTACTCGGAGGCCATGATGGAAGGCGTCGCGCGCGGCTTGCAGATGTCCGAGTCGGAGCGTTACCTGCTGTTCTGGCTCGGGACAGGTAGATCGGCACCGGGCGTGCATCCGATGACCGCGGCGTTGGAGGCGAGCCTTGTCGCGATGGTCGACGCGGCGCGTTGGCCGGCGTGGATCACCGACCCGGCAGGTCTGATCAGTACGCGCAACCAGTACCTGGACGAGTGGGTGCCCGGAACCGCCGGAACGGACAACTTCGTGCAGTGGGTCATCAGCGACCCGGCTGCCCGTCAGGTGCTGCCGGAGTGGAAGACGACGTGGCTGCCGGCGGCGGTGGCCTACGTGAAGATGACCATCGCGATCATTCCCAAGGACGAACGAGTCCAGGCCCTCGTCCGCGACCTCGCCAAGTGCGCGCCGGCGCGGGAACTGTGGGAGAACGCTGCGGTGGAACGGATCCAGCCTGGTGCGGACATCGCGCTGCGGACTCTCTACCTCAATGTCAAAGACCGGCCCATCGAGGTGGCACTGACCGTCCTTTCCCCTCCGGGCGCGTCGGAAGCCCGTCTCGTGCAACTGATTCCTGTCAAGGTGAGGAAGCGGAAATAGAAAGTCGGAGTATGAATACTCGGAGTGTTAATACTCCGGGTTGACGTAGTGACACTTGCTGGTGCGCCGGCTGGTGGCGGCGGATTCTGTAGCGATGACCGCCCCTCCGACGCAACGCACCGGCAGCAATATTCCCGGTAGATTCCGCCGATGGTTCCTGGCATTGCCGGGCCTGCCGGTGCTTTTACCGATGCTGCTGGGCGCGGAAGCCGGAACGATGATCGGGGGCCGCCCGGAGGCCGCGCCGGTGGGCGCTGTCCTTTCCCAGGCGCCGCTGCCGTGTATCGGGGCGCTGTTGGTCGTTATCGGCGCCCAGGTCCCCCTCAGGCTTCTTCCCGCGCTCGCCACCCGCACCCTCACCATCCTCACCGCGGCCACCGCGCTCCCCGCAGTGCTGGTTCTGGGCTATGGGGCGGCGTTCGGGGCGCGCGGCGCGCTCGGGATACCGCTGCTGACGGTGGCCAGCAGCGGCTTGTCCGTCTCCAACAACCTGTGGGTCGGCATCGTCCGGCGTCTGGGTGATCCGGCCGATGTGGCCGCCGGCTGCGTCGCGGCGGTCGTGTCCAGCGGCCCACTCGTGCCACTCCTGGTCCTGGCCGTCTGGCAAGGGCGGCTCGCGGGCCTGCCGTGGGCACTGGCCGCAGGAGCGGTGCTGCTGCTCGGCGGCGGCCTGTTGGCCGGCGCGATCTTGCCCGGCTGCACACCTGTATTGGCCCGGTTGACCACCCCGTTGCTGATCGCGATGAGCGTGGCGATGGGCTGGTCCATCCCGGTCGGCGCCCTTGCCCGTGAGGCACCTGCGGGGATCGTGGTGGCCGTCGTCTCCGGCCTGGTCACCGGTGGCACGGCGGCTCTGCTCTATCACCGGTTCCTGCGCCGGCCGGCGGCGATCGGCTGGGCCGCCTCAGCGCCGGCCGGGGTGTCTGTGACCGTGCCGACGATGATCGCGATCGCCGACCCCGCGTGGTCGCAGTGGGCCCCTATCGCCACCGCCCAGACCGCGGCGGCCGTACTGACCGGCATTCTGCTGACCACGTTTCTCGCGACGGCCACCCGACCCCTCACCATGGACGGGAGCTGACCGTGGACACCCTGGCCGTCCTCACCGCCGCCAGCAGCCTCACCGCCGCCGTCGGAACCGGACTCGGTTGGGCGCGCACCCGCACCCGCCTCCAGATCGCGCGGGACACCGTCGAACGGTTGCGTCACGACGCTGCCGAGGCTGCCTACGCGGCCCATCATGACGACCTCACCGGTTTGCCCAATCGCAGATGGTTCACCGCAGCCGTCTCCCACCACCTGCTCCACCCGCCCGGATACTCGGCGCTGGTTTTGTTGGATCTGGACGGGTTCAAGCTGGTCAACGATCAACTGGGGCACGCGGCTGGAGATGCGGTTCTCGTCGCTGTCGCTCGCCGCTTGAGCCGATTCGCGGCCAGCTGGCCGGTGGCACGACTCGGGGGTGACGAGTTCGTCCTGCTCGCAGTCGGCCCCTATCCGGGAGCCGTGCGACCGAGCACGTGGCCCCTGCCCCTCGCCCAGAATCTGCGTGCGGCGCTCGCCGAGCCCATCCCCGTCGCGGGGAGCGCCTTGTCGGTGACGTGTTCCGTCGGCGTCGCCACCCTCGCCGAGCCCTGTGGCCTGGACGAACTTCTGAGCAGGGCGGACAGAGCCCTCTACCGGGCCAAGGACACCGCAGAAGGCGTCGCGGTGTACAGCGCGGAAGCCGACGCCGAGGGTCCTGGCCGGTCCCGGCCGGACCGCGCTACCCGACCCGGTCGCACCCGGCTCCGGACGCCCTGCAGCTGACTTTCGAAGGAGGCACCATGAGACCGAACAGACCTGAGACCACTGCCCTGCCAGCCAACCCGCCACGCTCGCGCACGGGCACGATGGTCGTGGCCACCGCCGCGATCGCCGTGGCCGCAGGCTGCGGGCTCCCGCTGCTGGGCCTGGCCAGCATGGCCACCGGCACCTGCGAGCAGAGCCAACCGTGCCCGGCCGCAGAGCAGATCAACGCGCACTTCGGGCTGTCAGCCATCGCCATCGGAATCGGACTCGCCATCGTCTTGGCCATGTTCCTGGCTCCCCGACGGTTCGAAACGCAGGCGCGCGACATCCAGCTGTGCGCCGCGGCCATGGCCTTGGCCGGTGCCTGCTGGCCGGCGATCTGGATCCTCATCCTCGGCGGACCCCGCCCATAGACCCCCGCCCGCACACGCGGCCGGGCCCACCCCCACTTCCGGAGAACACCATGACACGCACCGCCAAGACCATCACCACCCTCGCCGCCCTGCTGCTGCTCCTCAGCGTCGCGGTGTCCTTCCTGATCGCCCGCGCGGACCGCCGCGAGCTGCACGACCAGGCCGTGCTCGAGCTCGTCCAGCTCGACCTGCCCCCGGCGTGGGGCAAGCCCGCCATCAAGGACGAAGCACCCGTCGGGCAGCGCCACGCCGGCATCGCGGTGCGCTACAGCGATCGCGGCGACCCCGCCGCGATGACCGCCGTGACCGGCCTCGCCCGCGAGCAGGGCTGGTCGAGCCGCAACTGCGGAACGGAGGTCTGCATGGAAAAGGGGCTCTACTTCCTGCAGGCGGAGGCCCAGCCCTGCACCGCCGATCCCGCCAGGTGCGAACTGGCCGTGACGATCAACTGGAACGCACCCGTACTCGCCGGACGGATGCTCGCCATCGCCGCGGTCCTGATCGTGGTCGTAGCCGCTGTGCTCCTGGTGATCACCCGGCGGCGTCCCGATCCCACATCCGGCGCGAGGACTCGCCGCGGCATCCCGGCACCCGAGCTGCGGTAGCGGACAAGGACCGCCCGCAGGCTCATTGCGGAGGGGCTGAGAGCAAAGCTCTCGCCCCTCCGCGACCGGGCACCCAGCAAGACACAGCCCCGTAATGCCGGCTTCACGACGAAAGGACCACTTCAGCTTTTCGGTGCGTGAGAATTGCGGTCTGCCCACCGCTCGGGAGGCGATGTGACCGACCCTTCAAGGCTCTCCGACACAGAGGGGCGCGCGGTGGCCCGCAGCGTTCTCGACGGCATCAGCACACAGGACACAGCACGGTTGGCAGCGATGGCCCGGCGGCAGCTCGCCGTCCAACACCAGGCCCGGCAGCTACTTCTTGACCACGTCAACGAGTTGCATGCGGCCGAGGACAGTCAGGGGCCACCGAGCGGTCCTGAAAGGGCGATGGTCATCGCGCTGCGAGACCTCGCCCAGGGTCTGCTGGACAACGCCGTCCAAGCAGTCGAGAAGCGCCCCGCGGAAGAGGGCGAGGCGAGCTACCACTTCCGCTTCTGACGCCTGCCAAGCACAGGCGTGGAGCGGCCGGTACCCATGGTCCGGGGCCGAGCCGAGGGCGAGGTGGCCGTCAGCGTGGCACGTCGCCAGCGTTGGCTGGAGTGGGTCGGTCGGAGGCGTTCCTGCGTGCGGCGGCACCGCGAGGTGTTGGATTTCTGGTACGTAGCTGCTCAGGAGCCGTCAGCCCGAAGGCCTCCGTCTGGGTCTTGCCCCAGGCTGCGATTACAGCCTTGTGGGTCTCGACGTATGCGGTCTGCTCGGCGGCAAGTTGCGACTGCAGGTCCCGGATACGGGACTGGGTCCTGGTCGCAGCTTCCACCAGCGCAACGTTGGCCGCTGCCGCAGCCTTGGCGGCCTTCACCGGATCCGAGTCATCTGTACCAGGCATCGCAGTTTCCCTTCTCGCGAGTTTCACAACGGACGAGGTCAAGCCGCCGCTTAGGGCTTAGACGGTCACGGCCAGGAGTGCTCCGGCCACAAGAAACGGGCCGAAGGGTAGATCCGCATCGCCGTTCCGGCTTCTTGCCCAGTGCGCCAGTGCCGCGGGCAACACCAGGACGAACGGGGCCAGCGCCCCGAGGATCACCGGGCCTGGTCCTGCGGTGCCGAGGCCGAGTCCGAGGAGCGCGGCCAGGCGCACGTCTCCCAGCCCCATGCGTGCCCGGCTGGCCACGGCGATGGTCAAGTACAGGCCGCCGCAGATCAGGGCTCCGAGGAGGGCCGCCAGCGCGAGCTTGGTGCTGTTTTGTGTCCATGCCGCCGCCAGGACCAGTACAGACACGACCGCGCTGGTGGCGGCGATGATGGGGGTTGGTAGGCGGTGGGTGGCGATGTCCACCGCTGATAGGCACAGCCCGGCACACGCCAGGGTCAGCCACGCGGCCAGCACGAGTGCCTGAGCCACGGTCTGAGCCGGTAACCGGACCGCGAGTATCCCGCAGCCTGCGGACCCAAGGATCGGATACAGCCACCCTGTCAGGGCCACGCTTACGCCCGGTTGAAGCCGATACCCAGCCGGCGAGGCCTCGTTCGGCCAGCGGTTGGCGACACGGGCTGCCAACGCTCCGGATGCCCCGCCCATCACGAGGGCGACGGGCAGGATGCCGTTCACGGCTTACCTGACCTGGTGTGGCGGCGGCCTGGGGGCGTGATCATGCCGCCAGGAACCCGTCGTCACGGAGGTTGCGCCACTGGCGAAGGTGTAGCAGGAAGCCGTGCAGGACGGTCATGAACGCCGAGCCAACCTCGGTCAGCGTGTAGTAGCTGCCTCGCTCATCGACCCGGTGGCGAATGTACCCGTCGGTGATCAGCACTCGGAGGGCATCACCGAAGGTCCGGCCGTGCGGGTAAGGAGCGATGCCGTTCAGCAGGTCGGTGTAGCGGGCGTCGCCGCCCTCCAGGGCGGTGAGGATCTCCAGGGTGCAGCGGCGCCCGCACAGGGCGAACACGTCATCGAAGTCACGAAACTCAGCCATCTGGGCCTCCCCGCCGGGTTGGAAAGAAGACCAGCACAGCACACCGAAACAGGGGCGTCTAGAAAGTCAGAGTGTTGAAACTCCGAGTATTCAAACTCCGGGTATATACAGTCAGACTTGCTGGTCAGAGGCTGTTTCGGCGCGCACCATGAATCGATGAACGCCCCCCTCAAGCAGTTCCCGGTCCCCTCGCCGCAGCCGGTCATCATCACCTCCCGGCACAAGGCGCCCCTCGAGGCGAACCTCGGCCAGCGGGCCAGGACTGCGATCGCGCCCGGCCCCGACGGTGCCCTCCGTGTGCCCCGACACGGGAGCCCCGTGTGGGCTGCGCGGCGCGGGTGGCGCTCACGGTGGCCGGCGGGTCTACGCGGTCCCGCCGGCCACCACCCCGTCACCGCCATACGCCACCGCCGCCGTCACCTCGGCCGCAACAGGTAGACGGCGAACCGCGCCCCACGCTCTGGAAGGACCACGAAAATGAGCACCATCCCCGCACTGCAGGTGTCCGCCCGCACCGCCCGCCTCCTGGACGGCACCCCGAGCAACCGTGACCAGCGGCGACCACCCCGGCCGTTGACGTTCGTCGATCCGGAGATCACCGACCTGGACTACACCCGCGAACTCATCGAACGCGGAATGGAAACACACCTGGGGTTCCCTTGTGCAACGGACATCGACTTCTCGCCGTTGACTCCCCTGTTCCTGGTCGCGTTGAACAACCTCGGCGACCCGGCCGCGGATCCGGTGTGGCCGCATCACACGATGCGGTGGGAACGCGAGGTCGTCAACTGGATGGCGACCTTGTTCCGGGCTGACCCGGTTGATCAGTGGGGGTACGTCACCACCGGCGGCACCGAAGGCACCATGCAAGCCCTGCGGATGGCCCGCGAGCTCTACCCCGACGGGATCTTGTACTACTCGACCGCCGCGCACTACTCGGTGCCGAAGATCGCCCACGCGCTGCGCATCCCCTCCGTCGTGGTCGAAGCCGACCCCACCGGGCAGATCCACTACGGAAGGCTGCGTGCCCTGGCACGCCGCAACGCCAACGCACCGGCCATCGTGGTGGCCACCTGCGGCACCACCATGACCGAAGCCGTCGACGACATCGAACGCATCCACGCCGCACTCACCACGGCCGGCATCACCAACCGCTACGTCCACGTCGACGCCGCCCTGTCCGGAGTGCCGATGGCCCTGCTCGGCGAGGACGAGCGGCCCGCCTGTCTGGACATGGCCCGGGGCCTGACCGACTCGATCTCGATCAGCGGGCACAAGTTCCTCGGCCTGCCCATGCCCTGCGGAGTCCTCGTCGCCCGCCGCAGCCTGGCGGAACCCCTCGTACGTCCCGTGGCTTACACCCAGACCAGCGACACGACCCTGCTCGGATCCCGCTCCGGGCATACCGCGATGGCCCTGTGGTGGGTCACCCGCCGCTACGGACGCGACGGACTGCACCGCCGCGCCGAGAACGCCCGCGCGAACGCGACGTACCTGCTCGAGCAGCTCGTCGCTCACGGGCACACCGCCTGGCGCAACCCGCACTCGATGACCGTCGTGCTGCGCCGACCGCCCCAGCCTGTGGTCCGCAAGTGGGCCCTCGCTGTTCATGGCGACTGGAGCCACGCCATCACCATGCCCGGCGTCACCCGCGACATGATCGACAACTTCGTCCACGACCTCACCATCGCCACCCGCACCAGCGCGTACCTCCAGGCGGTCGCGCCCGCTGCGTGACCGGTCCGAACTCCGCCAACCTGCAGCCCCCTCCGGGAGGAACCGTGCACTCCAGGATCATCTCTGCCGCAGCCACAGCCCTGCTCGCCGGACTCGCACTCGTCCCCGCTAGCTGCTGCACCCAGGACAACCGCGCACCCACCTGGCAGGACAACGCCGTCGCCGAGTTGCACCGCCTGCGTCTGCCAGCCGAGTGGGGGCCACCCCGCACCCAGACCATGCAGGACGGCCCGGGGCGGCAGCAGGCGGTCGAGCAGTACTACCCGCGTCACACCGACCAGGCCGCACGCGCGATCGTCCACGCCACGCTCCTGGAGCACGGATGGCGGATCCGGGACTGCCCAGCGGACAGTTGCTACACCAAGAACCCATACACCCTGATCGTGGAAATCTCTGCCTGCCCAACAGCCAACTCCACTTGCGAAATGTGGATCACCATCACCTGGGCACGAGAACGAAGCCGTCCCGGCGGATCGGAAGGATAGAGGTATGGCCCGAGGAATTCTGTATCCCCTGCATCTGCGACAACGTGCGATAGACCTATACACGAAGATCCGAATGGACTACCGCTCCGACACGGCCGCACACACCGCCGTAGCTCAACAGCTCGGGATCAAGCATCGAGAATCCGTTCGCGAGTGGGTACGCATGGCCGAACTCAACGGCGGCGTCCTCGTGCCGAACACGAACACCGACCGGATCTATCGCCTGTTGAGAGAAAACCTCGAACTACGCCGCGTGAACGAGGCACTCAAAATGGTCATCGCCGAATTCTCGGCAGACTTCAAACAAGCAGCGCACGCCACGACCACACCCGACACAACTGATCAGCCATCGAGACCCCATGAAGAAGATGCATTCCTCGCCACCCGCACGGAGAACGAAGACAACGAAGCGCGCGAAGAACCCCTCGAAGGACTCGATGCCACCGCCCGTCAGGGCACCCACCGCGGCAGGACCCCCGTCGTCACCGAAGCCATGCTCCACACCCTGCTCAGCCGCCGCGCGGCCGGCGAGACCATCGAAGCCATCCAACCCGACCTGATCATCCTCACAGGTAAACGCCGCGGTCAAACCCCGAGCCTCACCAGCATCTTCCGCGCCCTAGCAGCACACGCCAAGGCCCAATCCGACCCCGACGCCGCCATCCACAGTCACGACGAATCCAAGGTTCGATCCGCCAACGGGAGCCAAAATGATGGGAGACTCTAGGAGGAACTGCCCAGCCCGCAACGAGTCTGCGGTGACTTCGCCAATTTTGGGGCGGAGCCCAGACCGGTACCTGGCTGGGCCCCTCCAGTGGAGATGGTAACCGACTTCCTCGGATCCTCTAGACCCAATTGAGACTGCGACCTAGGCACCGGCTCTACGAACCGAACCGCCATCCAGCCGCGCGATCATCCGGAAGGTAAGCCCTAGTTGTCAGTCCCCACCCCAGCGAGTTCGATCAGTTGCGGTTTCGGGCCGCGCAGCCAGGTGGAGTCGATGGCTTTGGCCACCAGTTCGTATGTATCCCTGGCCCAGTCAGCCCTGCTGGTAGCGAGAACGATTTGATCCGCCGTCAGGATTTGAGCCGCGCGGACGAGGCGTTGGGCTGCTTCCTGAGTGCCGTGGTCAGCTCTGAGCGTTCCGTTCGATTTGGCTTCGCCAACGATGATCGAGCCATCCACGATGAGGCATATGTCGAGCTCAATGGAGTCTTTGTCGTCGATGACGCTGAATTCTGACGACCAGAGTACCGAGCGGGCCCCCTTGCCGAGTTGAGCGGCGGCGAGAATCGGGAGGTAGCCGTGTTGGTTGAGCAGGTTCCGGACCACTTGGTCAAGCGCATAGTAGATGTGCGGTTCCAGGTCTGCTTCATACCATTGACCACGGGTCAGGTCGCTGACGTGAAGGCAAGATTGGCAGGGGAAGGTCGGGCCGACGTGTTCAATTGGATAAAACGCTTCCCAACGACAGCGAGCGCATTTCAGTATGTACCCGCGTCTGACTACTTTGATGAGCAGTAAGCGGTCCAGCAGGTCCCTGCCCTCCGTTGCCGAGAGATCGAACTTATCGACAATGTCCTCCAGCGAGACGAATCCCTCACTGCGAATGGCGTAGCCGACGCCATAGTCGCCGTTTTTCTTCCTTTCAGGGGGCAGGAAGGCATTGAGAACTTGCCGAGTGGTGCCGGTTAGGTCTGCCGCTATCCGGTCGAAGGAGCCCCACATGTCGAGGGCGTTTTGTGCGCGGCGGCCAGCGTCAGATCTCTCGATGCGGGCGCCTGCGCGGGCGGCGATTTCCGAGAAGAGTTCGTCGGAGCCTGGCAATCTCAGCTGGGGTTGGGCCAGTCGAGCCTCGATCGGGTCGCCAGAAAAGGTGATTCCCATATTGGGGGAGGCGAAGGAGATTCCGCTCCTGGCGGCCCGAAATACGGCGTCGGGGAAGGAGCCGACAGCTGCGGGCAGGAAGGTCTTGCTGGGGATCGCCGTTCGCGCAGGCGCTTGGAATCCTGGAGGGAAGACATCGATCTGCCAGTGGACATCCACGCCGACCGCCTGAGCGACCTCCGGCAGAGGAAGCTGAAGCGGTGCGAGGGTGACGATCTCCGGCCCGTCGACGGCGACGGGCAGCGTTCGGCGAATGGAGAATGCTGTCGGGTCCGCCAGCCCACAAACTGACCTCGTCCTAAGCAAGTCCGCAGGTGCCACGCTGCGGAGAAGTGATCCCGTGCGAATGACCGCTCCGTCTGGCACTGACCGCATCTCGAAGCGGCCGTTGATCTCTGTCGCAAGGGCTTCGATGTTCGCCAGATCTTCGCTCATGCTGGTCACGTACACCGGCGTGTCATGATCTTCTGGTAGTTCGCCGAGTCTATGAATGGCAGTCTTGACGGCCTCGGACAGTTCTCCGTCTAGGACTGACCTCGGGACCCAGGCGCCATGCTTAAACAATCGATCCGCCAGGACGGCCAGAGCGTGGTCTTCTGGCTCATCGCCGATGACGCACACCACCGGCGGCTCCTCATACCCGTGCGTAACCTTCTTTGCCCAGGCCCCCGCATGAGCGTAAGGGCTGTCCGTTAGCAGGTCGCTCGCCGCGATAGGTGGGCTTCCCTCGCCGGCAGGCTCCCCCACAGCCTGGCCATAGTGCTCAGCGAGATTCCATCGCGTGGTTCCTGTGATTGCCAAGGCGACAATCTTCGGAAGGTCGCTCTCGCGCACGGGGATCCGGACGATTGCGCCGCCGTCACCGGCAGGTTCGTCAGCGGCGCCGATCCGCGTCTCCACCATCAGGCCGATGCGGGGATCAATGTCTGAGAGATCGAACACGACGACTCTTGTCGCCGGATCAGTGGGCACGGAAAGGAGGGTCCGCCGGGACTTTTTGTCCCTTGCCGGCCAGTCGAGGTTCTGTTGGCGAAACTCCGTCCGCCCCTGTCGCGGTCCACGGTATGGACTGCACCATGCGTCGACCTGCTCGGCGAGCCCCTCCCAGCTCCCGTCGTTCGTGTGGCGGACAGGCCTGATGCGGCTCCAGGTTTCCTCGGGGGACTCGTCTGGGTATGCGGCCTTGGCAATTATTGCCGCCTTAATCGCCGCATTACCGTCGAAATCTCCAAGCGTGCGGAGGTGCCCGCCAACATAATCGGGATCAAAGCGGCGCAAAAAAGGCAGAAGACTGGCGGTAGCCGTGCAGGAGTCGGTGGCAACCGGGATCAGAACATCGCCGACACCTCCCCAAACGCCAGCGAGTACGGCGTTCGCGCGGCGCGCCTCGAAGACCCAATCGTCGTAAACGCGGTAGGCCAACGCGAACCTCGGCGGACGGAGACTCGCACCGATGTCTCGGTAGTCCAGGTCCCTCTGCGCCACGACGCCCCCTTGCGGACTGTCTGAATGAAGACGCATGTAAGCCTAGCTAGACATCTGTATGCAGTGGCAGCGCCGCACAGGTGTGCCGGTCGCCGGAGACGGAAGAACCTAGGGCAAAGTGAAGCCAGTTAAAGGTCCACGCCAGACCCTACGCGTCAACCGATAGCTGCCGTCGCATCAAAGGATGCATGCCCGGGCAGCAGCGGTGCCGCCCGATGTCGGGCTGGAGATCCTGCGCACCATCTCACCCGCCCAGGTCACGCCCAGTTACCGAACAACCTTTAAAACGGCAACGACATCCACTCCAACACCGATGGCGCCCACACCATGAGCAGCGAGCTCGGCAACTGACGCCATCAACGTCAAGGACGGCGTGGGCTGGACACCGCTAACGGCGGCCTCGGCACCGACACCTGCACCGCAGACGCAGGAGACACCACGACCAGCTGCTAGACGAAGATCGGCGGCCGGACCAAGCCCGGCCGCCGACCCGGACCGTGAGAACGCCGAGTACTCGCGACCGGGGCCCCTCACTGTTCGACAGCATGATGGCCTGCTGACCGATGAGGGCTCGTCCGCACCATTGGGCATCCCGCAGTGCTCTACGGCATCTCCGGCAGGTACCGCGTTCCTCCGATTCGCCTCGCCTGTACCGATCACTCGCCAACATAGGCGGGCATACGCGGCCTCAGGGCGGAGTGCTGGACGCATGGAAATCCGATGGCCTCACTCCAGGCCGCTGACCAGGTGTTATTCAATGATCTCCAGCGGCCCTCAACCGTCCTAAACGGGATGACCTGCTGAAACAGCATCGTGAAAGTTAAAAGTCCGTTGCTCTGCCATTGAGCTAGCGGCCCTCAGCGTCCCAGGCTGCCTGACACGTCCACTGGAATCGACCCTGGTGGCCACCGCGGCCCGACATCCCAGCGGTTCGTGTCGCGACGGGCGTCGAGCTAACCCCAGCTGTGTGCCGGATGCGGGCTCGCCATTGCCCCGGATCCCCTGCGGGGTCATCTTCTGGGCCAGGTCAGCGCGCCACCACTGCCGAAGATCATCCGCCGTGCGCATCAGGTAACGTCACCAACCGGCTGGGTCCTCCGGGGTCATGAGCATTGGAACACGGTGGTCGCCTGGTGGTCCGGGCAGCGGGGGCAGGTGAAGACGTAGTAGGAGCCTGCGTCGCCGAGCGTGAGCCCTGCGTCTTCGTGCCCGGTGGGGCGCCACGGCTGGGTCTCGGTGCGGGCTGCGGGCCGCGTGGCCCACTCCGGTAGCCACCGATCGTAGGACCAGGGGTTTCCTTCCCAACTGGCGATCGTGAGCAGGTGACGCATCGGCCGCCCGCATCGGCAATCGGGATGTTCGGCGTACTGGATCCAGTCGGCCCAGCCGCCGACCTTGGTACCGGGGGCGAGGGCAAGCTCCTGGTTGTACTCGTAACCGGAGGTCTTCTCCCAGTCCAGGATCCTGCCGTACAGGTCGCGGTCGAGGTCGTGCCCGGACGGGAAGTCGACGACCGGTTCGGGGCTGAGCACGCACGGGTTCGGCAGCAGCTCGTCGTCGGCGAGCAGTCCGATCAGCTCTCCCGGGCCGGCGGGGTCGGCGGTGATGGTCGTCGAGTCGCGCCAGTACACCTTGACCAGAGCGGTGTCCCAGTCGCTGTGGCCCCAGGTCGGGCACCACAGTAGCTGGAACAGGTTCGTGCCCGGCGGGAACGGTAGCTCGGGCACGTCGCGGGCGAACAGTTGCAGTACCGGCACCAGCGGCTGGGTTCGCGACATCGCGGTGTCGCGGGACCCGCCTGCCGGGAGCCAGTCGGCGTGACTGCGGTCAGGGTCGTCACAGCCTGGCCACGCCTCACCGACCGGCCACAGCAGCGGACCGCCGAGCGAACTGTCGCCCTGTCCGGGTGCGCCGCGCCGGGGATGGAGCCGGACGGCGGTGCGCGCCAGCGGCGCGAGGTCGGGGAACAGGGCCGCAGGGTCGACGGGTCGGTCCGGGGTAGAGATCGTCACGGCCGCTGAGGCTACCCGGGCCCCTCCGACATCCGGTCAGGCATCGCCACGTGTGCCTCCCTGACCTCGGTGGCCTGCCTGGGGGCCGCATGTCTTCGAGGTGGGCGCTATGGAGGGTCAGCGCTGTCACCCGTGATCACGTATCGTCCTCCCGGCACAGGATCCGTATCGGGAGGCTGGATGTTGCAGGATCGGCTTCGCTTCGTCGTCACCGTCGTGTCGATTCTCGCCCTGACCTCGGCCTGCGGCCCCGACAAGCCGGCCGCCAGCCGGTCGGTAGCCACGAGTCCGGGGACGGCGGCCCCGTTGACCTCGGCTCCAGCCAGCCCTAGGCCGTCCCGACAGGAGATGTCTGACCTCGCCTCCCGGGCGCTCATCCCCGAGGGCACTCCGGCGCTGACCGGCGGACCGAAAACCCTGACGAGAGACAAGGCGTTCACCCCTGGGGCGCCGATGACGATGTGTCATCCACCCGAGGGCCTGTCCACAGCTCCGAAACTAGCCGTCGCCACGGAGCGTGAATGGGACGACAAGACCGGCCATGGGGCATACAGCGGCGTGTTCGTCTATGACGGAGTTTCCGCGAAGGAAGCGCTCGACGTGATCCACGCGGCGGCTGACAAGTGCGACAACATGCAGATGTCGGAGCGGGTCAGTCACGCGGCCGGCGACATCCAATTGCCCGACCCGGGTGTCGCGTGGTTTGGCTTCTGTGTCCGCCATCACTTCACGCCTGATGACTTCGACCTCTTCGAATGCACAGCCTACTTCGGCCGAGATGTGGGGTGGGGCGTCATCGCCGCCGTTGGCATGCTCACCGGCGACAAGGCCTCAGCGGAGAGGTTCGTTATAGGCATGGCTCCGACGGCTGTCGCACAGCTCACAAAGGCCTAGATATGAAGCAGCACCCGGAACCGGTTAGATGATCGCGCCGGTGAAGATCAGCCAGTTGACCATCGCGGCGCCCCTGCTTCAGAGAACATGGCGGTAGGATCAGCCGATCGCGACACGGCTCCCAGCATCAGGCTGGGAGTTCGGGCTTCCCCTCACCGACCTGGGTTGCCAAACGTCGGTTCGCGGGGCTGATAGAAACGCTATTGTTGGCGGGTTTCCACGATGTCGAGCAGTTCCTGGGCTACCGCCCGCAGCGAGGGCCGCGACGATCGCAGCAGCTGATAGGTCGGTGCTCCGGCGTGCAGAACTGCCTGGACTCGGGCCTCGAACTCTGCAAGCTCGTGGCGGTCATACGGTCGCCGTGATGGGGAGGGGTAGGCGCCGTTGTCGGCGATGCCCAGCAGCGCCTCGACGGCCGCTTCCGCCACGTCCTCGTGGTCGGAACCGCACAACGCGATCAGAAACGGCAGGACGTGCTCGGCCGGCTCCATGTACAGGCCGGAATGACCGTGAAGGACAACGTCCAGGAGCTCACTGGCCCAGCGGCGCGGCACGCCCTCGTGGGCCGAGGCGAGCCGTCGGAGCAACTCCGGAATATCGCCGGCTTCATAGCCGTCGTTCGCTCGCATCCGCGCCCAATCGAGCCGATCAAGTCCCACCAACGGTGGACGTGCCGTGGGACTGTCCCCATCCAGCCATTCGATCATTCTCACAGTCTGCCAGCGGGGCCAGTGGCGGCCGTCCGTGACCATCCCGGCTACCGCGCGACTCCCCCGCTAGCTGGCCGCCTGTGGGACATCGAGCTGGTCGCCTTCGGTCACACCTCAGCAGTTCGTCCGGTGATGGGCATGGCGGCGTTTCCAGGAGGGCTGCTCAGCTGAGGTCCTTCCAAGCGCGTCCGGCTCTGATGCGCAGGATCGTGCTGGTGGTGACGTGAAAGGTGTGCGCGACCTCATGGGTCGGGCGGGGGTCATCGCGGATGGCGCGGACCTGGTCAGGGTTGAGTTTCGCTGCCATCGGAGTGCCGGGTTGGCGCCTGTTGTCGGTCGGACATTCGGGGCATGGAAAGGCCCCGACGGCTCGGGCTTTGATGGACGCGACCCACTGGTGTCCTTGTTCGCAGCGCCAGCCGACGATGTCTGAGGCGCCGGAGGTGATGTGATCGCGCAGCGGTCCGTTGGTGTTGGCTTCCCATTCGGTGGCGAGCCAGGGGTGGGTGGCCGCTAGAGGCGGGTTGGGGGTGCGCGGGCAGCGTGGGCACCCTCCTCCGCCTTTGGCTCGGGAGGCGATCTGCGCGGTCCAGTGATGTCCGCGGCCGCATCTCCAGGCGACGGTCCGTGGGGATCCGGCGGTGACCTCGTCTGGTTCGACCGTGTTGTTGTCGCTGTCCCATTGGGCTGTCAGGTGCGGGTGGGTTTCGGACAGGGGTTGACGGTGCCGGCCGGCGCATGCCGGGCAGCCGGTGCCTTGAAGGATCCGGACGCGTGAGGCGATCTGGGCCTGCCAGCGCCATGCGCACTCCGAGCACCGCCACCAGGCGGTGCGCCCAGATCCGGCGGTGACGGTTTGTGGGTCGAGGTCGTTTCGCTCGTGGTCCCATTCACCGACCAGGTCTGGGCGCGCCTCCGCCATGGTCCGTCCGGCCTGGCGGGTGGCGATTCCGCGCGCCGGGGCGCAGGCGGGGCAGCCTGTGCCGGTGCGTACCCGTACGCCGATGACTGCCTGCCAGGTGTGGCCGCACTGGCCGCATCGCCACCAGGGCCGACGGCTCGATCCCGCCGTCAGTGTGGTTGGGATGGGTCCGTTGAGGTCGGCGGCCCACTCGGCGACCAGCGTCGGATGTTGTGCGGTGAATAGGCCGCGGCGGACTCCCGCTGGCCGAGCGGTGTTGGCTGACGGTGGGGTGGCTTGCGGGCTGCGTCGCGTTGGCGTCTCGTCGCCGGTTTGGTCGGCGGGTTCGGCGTCTGGGACAGCTGGCATGGGCACGAGGCTACTTAGGGGTTACAAGTCGTAGTTTTCAAACGGTCGGTGGCCTCCGGCCCCGTACAACGCCGGCGACGGCCAGGCAGGTACCTGGTGCTCGACGACCGCGTGGCGAGTCGGATGTGGGCGGGCGGTGACGGGCAGGTCAGTTGCCGATCTTCGGCGGCTGGTAGCACGGGGAGAAGATCAGTACGCCGACGTACTTCTCGTAGCCGGTGATGGAGATCTGGAATCCGTCTCGGGGGTTGCGTGCGGTGACGGACAGGTCGCCGCTTGGCAGTTTGTTCAGGGGTTCGGGGTATTCGTATCCCTGGGTGTTCCAGGACTTCTGGAGGGTGTCGACGACTGTCTGCTGGGTCTGGCCGGTCGGGAACGGCAACTGGTAGGTGCCTTGGATGTAGTAGCGCTCGTCGTCGGCGGTTTCGCCGCCCTTCCCCTCGCACGGTGCCGGTCCGATGCCGGTTTTCTTGCCGGCGTCGGGTTGGCCGTGCACGGTGGTGGACTGGGCCTGGAAGTATGCCTCGACCTGCTGGCTGGCGTCTTCTTGGCTGCGAGTCTGCAAGGGCTTCTCCTTGTCACTGCATCCGACGAGCAGCAGGACTCCCATGGCGACGGCCATCGGGATGCTGACTGCGCGACGAAGTGTGTTCGTGTTCACGACTGTGTCCTGACCTTGACCTTGACGCGCTCGTAGTCGCCGGCGATGACG
Organism: Longispora urticae; assembly: GCF_053902585.1. Lineage (NCBI taxonomy): Bacteria > Bacillati > Actinomycetota > Actinomycetes > Micromonosporales > Micromonosporaceae > Longispora > Longispora urticae. The sequence goes on along the minus strand of NZ_JAQZSH010000029.1, from coordinate 138,346 downwards.
GCGCTCTGATTCTTCAGGCTCTCACTTCCCGGTTCCCAGTATCCGCTGTGCCCGCTGGTGTCGACGGTGTAGACGTTGCCGCCGAACTGCGATTCGCTGGGTGGGACGAAGTGGGCCAGACCCCCGACCTTCGGCACAGGGTCGTCGTCGGCCGCGCCTGAGTACACGTGGCGGGGGTCGATGTTGAGGTCTGTGGCGCGGGTGACGTCCATGCCGGGGCTGCCGGCGGTGACGATGTCGTCAACGGCGAGGTGGCCGACCTGGGTAGCCTGCCCGATCACGGTCGACCCGTAGCTGTGCCCGACTGCGGTCAGGTGCGTCGGTGGCCCGTCGTGGGTGGCGCGGAGCCCGCCGACGAACTGGTCGAGGGCGGCCCCGCCAGCCTCGGCCCGGTGCGAACCCGCGGCGGTGAGGTCCACTTCGGGGGCGTCATAGCCGAGCCAGGCCACGACGGCGACGCTGCCCCTACCGGCGTTGGTGGCGGACTCCTGGAGCCGGGCGGCGCGGTCGACGTTGCCGAGCATGCTGTCGGTGAGCGTGGTGCCGACTCCGGGCACGAACACGGCGGTGTGTCGGGCGGTGTCGGGGTCACCGACGGAGACCAGGACCCGCCCGTCACCTGAGGAGTCGATGCCCAGCAGCAGCACCGGCGGGTCACCGGCGGGGTCGAGCCGGCGATGGTAGCGGTCCAGGATCCCGGCTGTCTTCTCCAGGTCACCGACCGCCTTGTGTAGGGCCGCGCGCTGCAGGTCGCCGTAGCTGCCCGCGGGTTGTTCCGCCGCATGGGCCTTGAGGGCGGCGATCTGGGCGGCGAGTGCCTCGCGCTGATTGTCGAGGTTGATCCGGTTGGCCAGGTCCCGTTCGCGGGCCGGCACGCCGTCGAGCCAGCCGACCAGGTCCGGATGCGCCGTGATCGCGTAACCGCGCTGCTCGGGTGTGAGTCCCCGCCACCATTCGGCGACGGCTCGCGGGTCCTTGCCGACCTGCGCCTGTACCGCGGAGCGGTCCAGGAGGGTCCCGCCGGCACGGCGCGGGATCCTGCCGTCGGGGGCGGGGGTCGCGGCGGTGATCCGGGCGGCCGTCGCGTCGTCGAGGGCGCGGGCCTTGGTGACGATGTCGACCAGGTCCTCCATGACCGCGCGCAGGGACATCACCGGCCGACCCATCTGGCCGGGGCCGCGTTCGGGCGGGGTGAGCTGGCCGGTGGCCCGGTCGAAACTGAAACCGCAGTCCTCCGCGTCCCCGATCACCTGGGTCGCGCGGCGGCGCAGCGCCGTCATGCCTTGCGCGAAGGAGTCCAGCGCGATCGCGATCTGGCGCAGCGCGGATTCGGCGTCACGGACGTCGTCGGCGAGGGCGTGCATCGCACCACTCGCGGTCGCCGCAGCCGGACCGTCGGTCCAGGCTTCGGGGAGCTTGCGGTTGACCCGGTCGACGTCGTGGGTGGTGTCGGTGAGCACCCCGGTCACCGCGGTCCAGCCGCCCGGCACCCGGTGCAGCGCATCCGGGTCCATGGCCAGCAGCTGCGGGATCGTGAGCGTGCTCATCGGGCGTTGACCGGCCGGCCGGTGTCGGGATCGACCCACTGGTGAAGGTGCAGTTGCGCGTCGGCGGCCTGCCGGTCGGTGCCGCGGTAGGCGTTGGCCGCCGCGGTCAAGTTCGTGCCCGCAGCGGCCAGCCGCGACGCCGTGGCGGCAAGTGCCATGTACCACCGCTCGGCGGCGAGCCTGGTCGCCGCGACAGCGGCCGAGCCGGCTCCACTGGTCGGGGTCAACTGGTTCTTGCCCTTGGAGTGAGCGTTGCCCACCGTGCTCCCGATCCCGCAGACCTCGCCCCCGAGCGCGCGAAGCGCGCCCGGGTCGACGATGGTCCTACCGCCGCTGTCAGCCGGTTGCCGCATGATCCCCCCAACCGATGCTCGCATTGTCCGTCATGTCGCTGTGCAAACTGCTGTCGCCTTCCGTGCGGCCACTACCAGTGCGGCGTGCCGGCGACCGAACGTCGCCAGGGCTGGTCGTGCCCTTCTCTCGGCGCCGAGAACCGATGGCCGGCAGGGGCCGTGCCGTGGTGCGGCGCGCCGAGAGCCCACCTTAGTCGGCCCGGTCGTTTCGCGTGTCCCTCACGTAGTGTCCGGCTTTCAGGATCTGTCGGATCTTTGACGGGCCTTGTCCGAGTTGCGCCATCCCCATAGGGTGGTCGCTGCCGCCACCACTGTCATCGATGAGAGGTGGCGTCAGCTCACGGGGAGGGCATCATGGCGGGCAACTCGCAAGGAACACAAGTCGATCCGGTGGCGGTGACCGCACTGCTGGCCACACTCGGCGGCCTGAACACAGTGCTGGGTGACACCCGGGTCGTCGACGAGCGCACGGGTAGGAAGCAGCACGATTTCGATGCCGACGCCAAGCATTTCGCCGGCGCCTCCAACCTCGCCTCGGCGTTGGAACTGGCCCGCCGCTGCCGCAACGGGATCAAAGACGCCCACACCATCGTGCGGTCCCTGGACACCGAATTCGCGGACCTGATCACCAAGGCCACCACCACCGTGCGATCCGCGGGTGGAGCTGACACGGCATCCGCCGACATCGTCGACCGCACCGGACAGGCGTGGTGACCTGATGGCCCAGTACGAAGAGCCGGAGCTCGACGGGCGGGCGCTGTTCGCCCAGCTGGCGAAGATGATCCGCGCCGATGACCCCCAGCAACTGCACGACAACGCCGACGCCTGGCTGACCCTGGCACGCGGCCTGTACAGCCGTGCCGCAGACCTGCGCGCCCATGCCGCAGAACTGGCCCGCCTGTGGCCGGACAGCACCGGCACGGCCGTCACCACCGCACTCGGCAGTCACATCGGCGCGTTGGAACGTGAAGCCGGCACCTATCAGCACAACTACGCCCAGGTCCATAGCGCCGCCGCCGCGCTCGCCGAGGCCCAGACCAAGCTCAGCGCGATCGAACACGATCCGAGCACCGTGGAGGCCAAAGCGGCCGAAGCCCAAAAGCTTCTCATCGCCTTGGACGGGGACTACCAGAGCAGCCACACCCGCATCCAGGACCCCAAGATCAGCGGCCAGGTAGGGAGCGGCGGGCAGGAATTGGGCACGGACCAGTCCCAGCCGGACTGGGTCAGCACCGAGGCAGGTCAGGGCCTCGGTCACACCCCAGGGGCAGCTCCCGACCCCGACTCCGGTGGCGTGGTTTCGCCACCATCGCCGGTTGTCGACCGAGAGGCCGATGGGCCTGTCGCGTTCCCCCCGGTCGACAGCGGGACGGATCTGCCGCGCCACCAGGACTCCGACACCGGCCTCGCCGGAGGCGGCGACGGTGGCTTCGGATCGCCCCAGACGTTCACCTCCTCCGGCCCGGGCGGCGGCACCGGCGGGCTCAGCCAAGGGTCCACGTCCGTGGGCGCGAGTGCGGGTGCGGGTGCGACGGGCACAACGCAACCGGCAGCGGGACCGGGTGGCGCATTCCGAGGGCCAGGACAGCCCGGTACGCCCGTTGCCGGCGCGGGACGGCCAGGTCCCGGCGGTCTCGGGGGCCCCGGTCTACCGGGCGGTCACGGCTCAGGTGTCGGCCCGCAAGGTTCCACCAGCAGACGACGCGACAGTCTCGCGACCGAGAACTGGTTGGCCGTGGACAACCACACCGCCCCCGCCGTGCTCGGTGGCCGGCGCAAAGCCAGCGACGACACCGACCCCGAAGCCCTCCGCTGGCAGCACGAGGACCAAGCTGTGGAGCCAGGTCCCGCCGACACCGAATTATTCGACTTCCTCGGCATCAGCCACACCGCCGGCCCGCACCCGTACGGCGACGAACTTGAGTACATCGACGACGCCGACGATGCGGTCGTCGATGAGCAGGACCGCGACTGGCGCGACGGGCTCACCGGCGACGAACTGGCGGCGTGGTCGACAATGACAGGCGTGCGACTCGCCGGACCTGCCCGTGACTAGCCGCGCCACCCACTGGCCGGCCCTCCTCGTCGCCGCGACCGTCGGACTGGTCGTGGCTGCCAGCTCACCGGCCTGGGCCGACAGCGTCCGCGACAAACAATGGCACCTGAGCACCCTGCGCGTCAGCGAGACGCACACCGCCAGTCAGGGCGACGGTGTGACCGTCGCGGTCATCGACACAGGGGTGGACGCCAACCACCCCGATCTGACGGGCAACGTATTGCCCGGTGTCGACCTCACCGCCTCCGGGGGGGACGGGCGGGTGGACCCCAGCGGTCATGGCACAGCCATGGCATCGGACATCGCCGCCCACGGCCACGGCCCGGGTAACATGTCCGGAGCCCTGGGCCTGGCACCGAAAGCCAAGATTCTTCCCGTGCGGTTCTCGACAGGAAACACCGACGGTGACCTCGGGGCAGGCATCCGGTGGGCCGTCGACCACGGCGCGAAGATCCTCAACGTCTCCAGCGTCGGGCCCGACCTGAGCAGCTTCCGTGACGCCACCACCTATGCGCTGGGCAAGGGCGCCATCATCGTCGCGGGCACCGGCAACACAGGGAAGGACGTCGGCGCCCCGGCGCAGTACCCCGGGGTCGTCGCGGTTGGAGGGGTGGACCGCGACGGCGGCCACTGGGCCCTGTCCAGTCACGGTCGCGAAACCGTCATCACCGCGCCCGCCGTCGACATCGTCTCGGCCAAGACCGGCGGCGGATACTTCATCGAGAACGGCACCTCCGACGCCACCGCGCTCGTGTCCGCGACTGTCGCTCTCATCTGGTCCAAGTACCCGCAACTCGACGCCAACAACGTCATCGCACGCCTGATCTCCACCGCCGACGACCGGGGCGAACCCGGCCGCGACCCGCTGTACGGCTACGGGGTCGTCAACCCGCACAAGGCGGTTACCGCCGACGTGCCCGCCGTGACCGCCAACCCGCTGATCTCTGCGCCGTCGTCGGCCCCATCGCCGCCGACCGCCAGCGCTCCTCCGTCCGGCCCATCGGCGGGTACCGCAAAGGGCAAAGCGGTGTCTCCCGGCACAGTGGTGCTGGTCGTCGGCGCGATGACAGCGGCACTCGTGTTGATCGGCGTGGCCATCGGGGTGTCGGTGGTCCGTCGGCGCGGGGGCCGCGACACTGCGCGGGCTGGGTCGTGGCCTCCTGCGAGATGAGCTAATCGCGGCGGGTGCCTCTTCACCATCGACGTCCTAGAGGTGGGCCGCTAGGCGGCGAATCTGCCGGCTCGTCTCGTCGTCTTGGATGGGGCGCCAAGCTGCAGTGCTCGTCGACGGATCAGCTGCCGCAAGGCGTAGCTCGCCCGAGGGCATGAAATCGAGGACTATGGCATCAAGCATGCTGCCAACGGGCGGGAGCTCCTCCGGACGCAGGTGACCCCAGCCCTCGGAGAGATTCACGAAGTCGATGCATCACTCGTGATCGAACTGCTCGTTAGCAGGCTGACCCGGATGTTTGAGAAGTCCTATGAGGCTCTCTGATATGTCCAAGGTGAGGTCCAGATCCGGAGACGTGCCGAAGTCGATTTCGGTCTGCAGGGGCTCACGCCGGAGCTGCCAGGCCGGCTCCTCGGCACGCAACACCAGCTATCTCCCAATCGAGGAGACCTCATCGCGGCATGTTGAACTCGTTTCGGCCATTGATCTCAAAGATGACCTTTATCTCCGCTTGTCGGAGACCCCATTGTGGAACCGCACACCGAGATCGCCGATATCGTGGCGCTACGCATCGCCCCTGACGGACTGCCCATCTGGCTGGTCCACTGCAAGTACGCGCATGGCGATGCGCCCGGACGCCGCGTTGAGGACCTCTACGAGGTATGCGGGCAAGCCCAGAAATCAATCAGGTGGCGGTGCAACAACCTGCTGCCATTCTTCCAGACTCTCGCCGACCGAGCCGCCAAGAAGGAACAGCGAGACGGAGTCAGCCCGTTCGAGGTCGGCGACCCCAGAACCCTGTACGAACTGCATGAACGTTCGAGGGCGCTGCGCTGCGCCCTAGGATAGAGATGGTCATCGTGCAGCCCGGGCTGTCGGCCGCTGCGGCGTCGCCCCAGCAGCTTGATCTGCTCGCATCAACCCAGGCGTACCTCAACACCACCATCAAGGCTCCCCTCTCAGTGTGGTGCAGCCCGTAGTCGACGCCGGGAGCCGCGACCAAGACTGACACCCTAAGCGGGATTGACCTTCAGTGGCAGATTGGCACGCGGTGTTCGCCGGCGGCATAAACCCGCCAATCTGCGGCACTGAGTTCGCCTGCCTGGCCGCACAGTTCCCATCGGGGATCCTTGTAGACGTCGATGTTCCACAGCCTCGCTGAGCCGTCTGCGGCGGTGGAAACCAGGAGACGTCCGTCATGGCTGAAGGCGAGGTCGCCGATTGATCCCGAATGGCCGAGCAGCGGAGCGCCTACAGGTTCCCCTGACAGTGGATTCCACAGTCGCACGGCGTTGTCCTCGCCGCCGGTGGCCAGGAGTTTACCATCGGGGCTGAAGACGATACTGCCCGTGACGAGGTCTGCTCGCGCTGCCGGTGAGCCGATGAGCGTACCGTTCGTGGTGTTCCACACCCGCACTTGCGCGTCTTCGGCGACGCTGGCGAGGTATTGGCCATCAGGACTCAGTGCTAGAACCTGGGCCGCAGGGACATGCCTGATAGTCACGCCGGTGGGCTTTCCTGTGGAGGGGTCCCACAGCCGGACCGCGTCATCCTTGCTTGCCGTCGCCAGGTGCTTGCCATCCGCGCTGAACGTCGCGCGGATGACTTCGCCAGTATGACCAGCCAGAGCTGGTCCTAGCGACTCGGCCGCGCCCGCTTCCGATGGTGAGACCGCTGGCTGCCTCGACAGTGCGGCAAGGCTCCACAGCCGAACTCCGTAAGGAGACTTGGGGTCACCGGTGGACGCGGCGGTAACTGCGATCCGTCCGTCGGGGCTGACGGCAAGAAGCGTGCGTTGCTCAAGGCCAGCGAGCGGTGCGAGGTTCAAGTAACCCTTGCTGCCCTCACTCCATCGATACACCGATCCACCTTCAGTACCGATCAGAACTGATCCGTCCGAGGCGACAATCAGGCGGCCAGGCCGTGCCACCGCAGGCACCGGCTGCGTTGCTCGGATGGTGAGGCTATTGATGTCCCGTAACGCGAGCGTTGTTACCCGATCGGGTGTATGTTCGCCTGTCGTGATCACCGAGCGTCCGTCGGGGGTGAACGCGGCGGACGGCCCGGAGTCGTAGGAGTCGAGTGCCGAATTGGAGGGAACGCCCAGGTCGACGTCCCACAAGGTCGTTCTATCGGAACCGCCGATGGCTAAGCGCCTGCCATCGGGCGAGAAGGCCAACGTTCCCGCACCATGGGCGGGCCACGATCGTTCGACCTTCCGTGCGGTCAGGTTCCACAAAGAGACGATTCCATCGCTGGTGCCAACCGCCAAGAGTCCCCCGACCGGGCTGAACTTCACCGCAACCGGCGAGATGCTATCCATCAGGTCCCCGGCGACGGATTCTCCGGTGACCGTGTCCCACAGACTCACTGATGAACTGCTGCTGAAGGTGGCGAGCAGCCGTCCGTCGGGGCTGAAAGAGATATCGTCGATTCTGCGGACTTCGCCACGGCGGTCGGTGATCTTCAGCAGGCGGATGAGTTGGCCCGTTTCCGGATTAGCCAGCGTCACCTGTGACCCTTCACCCGCTGCGGCCACGAGCTTTCCATCAGGGCTGAATCTGACCACGTTCACGGTGGCCGCCAACGCGATCGTCGGACGGATCTGCCGCGTCGTCGTCGGATCCCAGATGGTAACAGCGTTCCGGGATCCCGGTACGGATGAAGCACCAGGCTCGACGCTCTTAAGCAACGGCGGCGGCGTGGCGGGATTCAGCGTGCTGCCGACCGCGAGAAGTTTGCCGTCTGGGCTGAACGCCACGGTTCGGCTCGCACCGTCAATCGGAAGAGCCGCCTTGACAGGGGTCCCGCTGTTGGGATCCCAAATGCCAACGGTTCCGTCCCCGTTGGCGGTGGCGAGAAAACGCCCGTCGGAGCTGAACTGGAGCTCCTCTACGAATCCAGTGTGATCGAGCGGCAACCTGCGGATGGCGCGCCCTGACGTGGCATCCCACATCCTCACCGTTCCAGTGTCGTCTTCCTCACCGACCGTGCCAGTTGCCAGCCGTCGGCCGTCTGAGCTGAAGGCCAGTGCCACGACTGCCCCCTCCTGGCCGATGATGTTCGCCGACCGCTCAAGGAGCACGCTTGCCGCCTCGGATGCCTCGCGGGTCGGCGCGAAGTGGAGCGCGGCCGCGGCCAGCCGTTGCGCTTTGCTCCAGTCGGTCGAACTCACGTTTCGGCTATGCGCGGCCAACTGCCGGGACAGCGCTTCCGCGTGTTGTTGATCAAGAAGGTCGGAGTCAATTCCGGCGAAGTGCATCCAGCTGAGCAAGATTCCGGCCACAGCGATGCCAGCTCCGACAATGACACCTTTGCGACGGCGTTGGCGACGTTTTCCGGCAGCGACGAACTCGTGGACGGTGCCGTCGACGCTTAGAACACCGGTGAGATCATCGGCCCAACGCGCGACCGCTTTGCTTGCCTGCCGCAACTGTCGTCCGGAATATAGATACGACCCGTCGCGGTTGTGCTCCCGCCATGTGTGGACGTGGTTCACAACGGTGCGATGAAGTTTCTGTTCTGCGGGGTCGGGACGCCACCAGCCATGCAGTCTGTCCCACGAACGAAGAAGCCCCTCATGTGCGATCGTCACCTCGTCGGGATCGCTGCGCGTAAGGAGTCGCTGACTAGTGAACGCCTTGAGGACCTCATCCAGCTCGGCGGGGCTACAACCTACGACGGTCCGCAACTCGGAGAGCTTCATGGGACGACGAATGAGCGTCCCGTCGACGTCGGCGCTGAGATGGACGAACACGCGGCGGGCGATATCTCGAAATGCTGTCGACAGCCCACCGTAGGCCCGCTCGGCGCTGGTCTGCACGATGTTGGCCACCCCGCCGACACGGCGGTAGCACTCAGTGGTCAATCCAGCGGGTCCGCCAGCTTGCCACATAACGAACATGACCTGCGAGAGCAACGGGAGCGCGCCGGCGTCGAATCCCACCTGGACCCGCCGATCACGCAGATCCTCGATGATCGTCGCGACCAGGTCAACAGGGACTGACCGCCCAGCCTCGGAGGCGGGACCTGAAATTGCCTCGGCAAGGTCGGCCTCACCCATAGGGGTGACGGTGAACATGCCCTTCTCCACCGATTGCCGCACCGGAGCGAACCCGACCGCCTGGCCCAGGAAATCGCCCCGCATGGCGGCCACCACGAGAGCCGCTGGGCGCCCGTCGGACATCGTGGCGGCGGCGATGGCTGCCACAGCGGTGAGGAACGTCTCCTGCCGGGCGCGGTCTTCCAGGAGAACGACCATCTCCTCCAGCTGGTCGACCACCAGTACCAGCCGTGGCTCCTCGTCGTCGAGACCGCCGTGCCCCGGCAGATTCTTCTGTCGGGTCAGGATCTGGTGTACCAGCAGGTTGGCTCGGTCGGGGTGTTCAGCCAAGCTGCGGTGGACAGCCATGGCGTCGATGCCTGCCATGTCCGCCAGGTGGGTGGCCAGTTCGAGCAAGGGGTCCACGGTAGGTGTGATCACACGTCGGGGCCATAGCCGACTGCCTGCCACAAAGTAGTCCTCGGCCAGTGCGGTCATCAGTCCAGCGCGCAGGAGGGACGACTTGCCCGCGCCAGAGGGCCCCAGCACCAGTAGGAGGCCTGGATCGGTCAGGCATTCCCGAAGGCGCGCAAGGAGCCGACCCGTCATGGCTCTGCGACCGTAGAACACGGCGGCGTGATGCTCCTGGAAAGACTGCAGACCCAGATATGGACAGCCTTCCCACCGCCGAGGCGCCGCTTCGACGCCAGCAGGAACGGCCATCGCTGAACTAACCTGTCGACTGCTGACAATGTCGAGGATCCGACCGATGTCAGCCTGCGCTCTCCGTTCGTGCTGGCGATCCGCTTCCCTGCGAGCCTCCCCCATTCGGAGTTGCTGGGCCAATTGCTCGACACCGAGCCTGGTAGTGGTCAGCACATAGGCGAACTCCCCGAACATCTCGACCAACTCGACCAAGGCAAGCGACATGGCCGTGTCGAGTTCGGCATCGGTGACAGCCACCTCCAACGCGACACGCGTGGCATCGACCGCCCCGAACAGGTCCACCACCTCGCCACGCAGATCCCGGTCGACGGGTCCGACAGACGCGAACGCGGCAGCGACCCGATCCGCGACCGCTTGCCGCACTTCCTCCACTGTCGGCTCGGCGCGTTCACCGGCGGCGCGAATTCGCGCGATAGCGTCGCAGACAACCGTCGTCAAAATGTTCGCACCAACGTTCCCGACAACTCCAACTCCGGCGGTCAAGCCAGGATCGGCGCCGAGTGCTGCGGCGATGATCGGAGTAGCCGCGCCTGCCGCCAGCAGACCGACAAGCACGGTGGCCGACTCCCTGCGCAATGACGCGCTCGGAGAGGCGACGACCTCTGAAATCGTCGCGCGTAGCCTTGCCCCGTAACCCCTTCGGGCCATTGCTTCTCGCGCTGGCGCCTCAAGGTCCTCGCCCGACGACGTCGCGGGCTCGGAGGCATCGGTATCGACCGCGGGAACTTCGGGACCGGGGCTGGAGTCCATACGCCAAGGCTAGCGGCATGTCGGTCTCGCCCGAAAGGTCGAAACCTCCACACGCCTTGACGGCAATGCGACTGCCGCCCCTTCTGACCCCGAGGACTTCGCCGAGATCACCATAGCGGCACGGGCCACGACGCCGGACCTGCCCACGGTCCGACCGGTAGCCAACGACACGTTCCCGCAGCCCCGTGACGAGCGCCGGAAGCCCGCCTCGGCCGTGTCTATGGTCTACGGGGCTGGCTCCGCACTCGCTGGAGTGGTCGCGTTCCTCAGCGCGGTGGCAACCTCGCGTGAGCACCTCTGGGAGATGCTCGCGCTCGTCGTGGAGCACAGCCCGAAGTTACTCACCCAGCCACTGCCGGTCCTTGAGTCCCGCGACCCGCCCGGGAGGTCTGTGCCCGCTCCCCGCACTCGCCCCACGCACCGCCCGCTCCGCAGGAGACCTCCACGTCCTGCGGACTCGCCCTGCTCTAGCTCGGGGCGCGCCGCGCCGTCCCGAGCCCGGAGAAGCAGACGAGTGACCACAGGCATCATCATGACCACCATCGTGACCACGCTCGCCGGCATGGGCGTGCGCGCGTTGTCGCACCTGAAGGACATCCTCGAACTGAAGATACGGCGGATCCTCGCTGAGGCGCTGGCCGACCGGATCCGCGAGGGCGATTACCGCGACTCACCCGAGAAACTGGGTGAGGCGCTGGACAAGGTTCTGCAGCGGGCTTCCGACCCGGCCGTCAAACCCAAAGGCAAGGGTGCGGCAGCCGTGGGCGCGGGTCGGGGAGCCGTCGGACCCCGTGGTGGGCAGCCGCCCACGAAGTCGTAGGGCGTCCTGCGCCTGCCATCGAGTCCTCGCGGCTCGGTGGCAGGCGCAGGTCGACAGAAGGGCGAGGTTCGTCTCGGTCCTGGGCCGCGACCGCCCTGCTCAAGGCGTGCTGGTCGTCGGGGGAGGTCCCCGGTGTACGGGACTACTCCCCGAACTGATCACGCCTCTGGCTGGCTTGCTGGCTGCTCCTTTTCAGGTTCGCCTTCGGGTTGTGGTTCGACCGGGGTGGGCTCGGCCTGGAGTTGTCCGTCTGCGGCGGGCTCCTCCGGCGGGGCCGGGGGCGGGTTCTTCGCCAGGTAGACCGGTAGTACGTTGTCGCGGAGCTGTACGGCGATGGCGCCCCACCGGCGTGTGGTCACGTCATGGAGGTGCCCGTCGTCGAACCCGAGAATGGACAGGAGCTCGAGCTCCACGACCGCTGTCGTCGCCTTCATCGTCACGTAGGTGCCGAAGGTGTCGTTGTTCTTGGTCAACGAAGTGTGCGCGACCTCGTTGCGCGCCTTCTTCGTCGCCCAGGCCCACGCCGCCACCTGCCGCTGGTGGTCCTCCCCCGCCGGCGTGAGCAGTCGCTCGGCGGTCTGGGCTGGCAGGCCTTCGATGAGGGAAGAGAGCCTGTCCTCCATCGTCGGCCTGTTGAACAAGAGCAGCCTGAGCCACCCGACGTGCTCGGACAGCTCGGACTCCTCCTGGAGTGTGTCCACGAGGAGCTTCTTGATCAGCTTGAAGTCGGCTTCGGGGATCCCGGGTGCCTTCGGGACCAGCACGGTGTGCAGGGTCTCGGCGGCGGTGGCGGCGTTGACCATCCGGGTCTCCACCATGGAGTCGGAAATCCTGGCACCGCGCAGGCCGGCGATGACGCCCTCGAACTTCTTCTTCTGGTTCTCCCACAGGGGCACGATCTCGGAGAAGTTCACGTCGGTGAGCGTGAAGAGCATGTCCTCCACGCGGAGCGCCTTGGCCGCCGGGTCAGGCGCGGTCCCGAGGAACATGTGCAGGTCCGCGCGGGGCGCCGGGCGTCCGGCCTGGGCCTCGGGGAGCAGCAGCTTCAACGACAGGATCGCGCACTCGCGCCCGGCGGCGAAGGCGATCAGGTGTTGCACGGTCACGACGTTCTTCAGGAACGCGTTGATACTCATCAAGGTACCGGAGGGGGACGTGAACCTCAGGTGCGTGCGCTCGGACAGCCGGATCTGAAGGCCGGCTCGGGTCTCGTCCTCGCCGGAGATCATCGTCCGCTCGAGCGTGACGACCGTACCGTCGTTCAGCGTCGCCGTCTCGTCGGACACCGTGCTGTAGTACGCCAGGGGCGTTCGGGTGTGGGGGCCTCGGCCGAGGAGCACGCGGGAGATCGACGAGCGGGCCGCAAACACGTGAAGGTCTTCCACCTCGACGTCGATGCCTGCGAACATCGGCACGTCACCGGCGACGGTGTCGTCGGTTCCCGGCACGTGCCCCCCGATCACCACCGCCGTGGCGTGCACGGCGGTGATGAAGCTCTGCGCACCGAGCAGTGTCACCTTCTGTCCGGAGAACCCTTGTCCGTACACCACCGGAGCGGTCGCCGGCGTTGACCTCGGCTGGGCTCCGCCGTGTACCCAGTGCGCGATCAGGGGGATGAGGCCGTCGATCTCGAGGTCGCCCTTGCCGCGGTCGTCGACCTTCAGGACCCCAGTCCGCGTGTTCTGCTCCCGCCCGGGTACCCACCAGGTGCCGTAGATCTCGACTGCCATGCTCGCATCTCCCCGTAGTTCCTGATCTTCAGCCACCCATAGTGCGGCAAACCCGGCACCGGTGCAACGGGTATTTCCCCCTGAACAGTAAGTACGGAACTAACCACCCACGAGGTATCCGGGCGGGATCTGGAAGCTCCGGCTGACTCGCGCCGGTCGACTCGGACCGCGTTGATCCTGGTCCGGGCCGACAGGCGCGACAAGGCCGTGGTCTACGTGGTGGCCACCACCGGGGACGGGCGGGTGGGGGCGGCGTCCAGCAGACGGGTCAGGTGCACCGCGCACTGCACCAGTAGGACCAGTACTGGGCGATCGACGACGTGCGGGTCGGCTAGACCTCGCGGTGGCCCGGGCGCAGGAGCGTCCGGGCCACCTTCCCACCGCCGACCCGAACCACCGGGACCGCACGCCCTGACCGTCCTCAGTGGATCATGCCAAGATGGTGGGAGGAGGTGACAGGATGTCGATCACGGACGCGGTGAGCGTCGTCGTCGCCGCGCTCGGCGCCGGGGCGCTCGCGGCCACCAGGGACGGTGTCGAGGCCGCGGTCTCCGATCTCTACACGGCCCTCCGCGACAGGGTCCGCGACCGCCTCACCCGGCGCGACCGCGAGGTGCTGACGGCGCACGAGGGCGAGCCGGGCCGCTGGGAGGTGCGGCTGCGCGACGTCCTGCGCGACGGTGGCGGGGTCGACGACGAGCTGGTCGAGCTCGCACGACGGCTCCTCGCGGCCGCCGATCCGGCGGGGTCCGCCGAGGGGAAGTACACCATCGTCGGTTCCGGCGCGGTCGTCGGCGACACCACGATCCATGTCACGGGGACCAACCTCGGCGCTGTCGGCACGTTCAACGCGCCCGTGACGTTCCACCCGCCGCCCGACCCCCCTTCCCGGCCGACGGCGCGATAGGGCCGACCGCCGTCGGCGTGGGTCCGGGCCAGGCCCCACCCGGGGTGTCCGGGGTGTTCCACGGTCCGGTGACGGTGCACGCCGGCACGCCCGGGATCCGCTGGCCCGTCCGGGTGGGCGTCGTGCCGGCGGCGGCGAACGGCTTCCAGGACCGCGCGATCGAGGTCCTCACCGAGGGAACGACCTGGGTGCTCTCCGGGCTCGGCGGGGTCGGCAAGACCCAGTGGGCCGTCGGGTACGCCCGCCGTCGGTGGGCCGACCGCGACGTCGACCTGCTGCTGTGGGTGAACGCCGCGAGCCGCCCGCAGGTGCTCTCCGCCTACGCCACGGCCGCCCGGGTGGTGCTCCGGGCCAGCGAGGACGTCGAGGAGGCCGCGGAGCGGTTCCTGGCGTGGCTGGCCGGGACGGAGCGCCGGTGGCTCGTCGTCCTCGACGACGTGCGGTCCCCGGGCGACCTCGCCGGCCTGTGGCCGCCGGACGGGCCGGGGGCGACGACGGTGGTCACGACGCGTCGCCGGGACTCCGCGATGGCCGGCCCGGGTCGCAGGCCGCTCGGGATCGGGGTGTTCAGCCCCGCCGAGGCCGTCGCCTACCTGTCCGGCGTCCTCGGCCCCCGGCAGGGATCGGCGGCGGCGCTCGCCGCGGACGTGGGGCATCTGCCGCTGGCGCTGGCGCAGGCGGCGGCGTACATGGCGGACCGGGGCCTGGGGTACTCGGAGTTCCGCGACCGGTTGGCCCGCGGCGGGGTGGCCCAGGTGGTCCCGGAGTCGGAAGCGTTGCCCGACGGGTACACCGAGACGGTCGCGGGTACCTGGGCGCTGTCGGTGGCGGCGGCCGACGCGCTGCGGCCCGTGGGGCTGGCCCGGCGGGCCCTGGAGCTGGCGGCGGTCCTCGATCCCGGCGGGATCCCGTTGACGGTGTTCGGACAGCGGGCGGCGCTCCGGCACGTCGGCGGCGACGCGGACGCCGTCCGGGACGCGCTGCGCAACGCGCACCGGCTCAGTCTCCTCGACCACGACGCGGACGCGGGACTGATCCGGGTGCACGCGCTCGTGCAGCGGGTGACCCGCGACGCGTTGCCCGCCGCGCGCCTCGCCGAGGTCGCCCGCGCGGCCGCCGACGCCCTGCTGGAGGCGTGGCCGGCGCCGGAGCCGGACCCGGAGGCCTCCCAGGTGCTGCGGGACAACGTCGCGGCGGTCAGGGCGGTGACCGGGGCCGCGCTGTTCGACCCCGGCCTGCACCCGGTCCTGCCCCGGGCCGGGGTGAGCCTCGGACGGGGCGGGCAGTTCACAGCGGCGGCGGCCTTCTGCGCCGAACTCTCCGAGGCCGCGGCGGACCGGCTCGGGCCACGTCACCCCGACGTGCTGCTGGCCCGGCGCGAGGTGGCGTACTGGCGGGGCGAGGCCGGCGACCCGGCGGGGGCGGTGACCGAGCTGGAACAGGTACTCACCGACATGTCCGACGTCCTCGGCCCCGACGACGCGCGCACCCTCAAGACCCGTGACCAGCTCGGCTACTGTCGGGGCTGCGCCGGCGACACGGCGGGAGCGGTCGCCGACTTCGCGGCACTGCTGCCGGCGAGGTCGCGGGTCCTCGGCCCCGAGCACCCCGACACGCTCACCACCCGCGACAACCTGGCGGACTGGCGCGGGGAGGCCGGGGAACCGGCGGCGGCAGCGGCGGCGCTCACCAGCGTCCTCGCGGACCGCGTCCGGGTCCTGGGCCCGGAGCATCCCGACACGCTCACCACCCGCAACAACCTGGGCCGCTGGCTCGGCCGCTCCGGCGACCCTGCCGGCGCCGTGCGCGTCTTCGCCGAACTGCTCGACGTCGCCGTCCGGGTGTTCGGCCCCCGGCACCCGGACACGTTGACCACCCGCAACAACCTCGCCAACTGGCGGGGGCACGCCGGAGACGCGTCCGGGGCGGCGGACGCGTTCGCCGCGCTGCTCGACGACCGTCGCCGGATCCTCGGCCCGGACCACCCGGACACCCTGTCGGCCTGGAGCGGGCTCGCGCGGTGGCGGGGCGAGGCCGGCGACGCGGCGTACGCGGTCGGTGGGCTGCGGCGGGTGCTGGTCGAGCGGCTACGGGTGCTCGGGGCGGACCACCCGCACACACTGGTCACCCGTCAGGACCTCGCGGTCTGGCTCGGTCGGTCCGGTGCCGCCGATCGCGCGGTCGAGGAGTTGACCCGGCTGCTGCCCGACCAGATCAGGGTGCTCGGCCCCGGCCATCCGCAGGTCCGGGCGACCGAACTCGAGCTGGAGCGGTGGCGGCAGGAGTAGTCGGCAACCGACGGTGGCTCAGGGGCGCACGGGGGCCGGTACCCGGAAAGAGGTCTGTTCCGGGGTGGGTCCAGGTGCCCATTGTGGATGGCGGAACCGGCGAGGTCCGCCGACGCATCGCCGTACCTGGCCCTGGCGAGGATGCCTTGGAGGCTCGTGGAGGGTCAGTGCTGAGCCGCCGGTGAGGCGAAACCCTCGATCGTCCCCCAGTCCCGCGGGACGTGCCGTCGGGCCGTGACCCCGCCCGCGGCCCCGCCGGTCACGTTGCCCTCGATCGTGCTGAACCAGCCGACATGTGCCGCCGTCACCACGCCGATGTGGTCGGAGTTCCCGTCCGGGACCTCGAACGCCCCGTCCCGGTAGACCACGAGGTCGCCGGGGCGCGGCGTGTAGCCGGTGTCGGCCGGGTGCCAGGTGCCGTGGCGCTCCCCGTACTGTCTGCCCGAACGCGCCCACTCGTCGAGCTCCTTGGCGCCCGGCACGCCGGCGTTCGTCCACAGGTACCTGGCGAAGTCCGCGCACCACGCGCCGCGGTTCCAGCCGGCCCGACATCCTGGCCCGCCGCCCCGGGCCTGGCCCGAGTAGAAGTTGCAGCCGTCGACCTCGTGGTCGCGGCCGCCGCTGTCCAGCTCCTGCTCGGCGAGGTCGACGACCCGGCCCGCCGCGGCGGTCGCCGGTGCCGAGATCGGCCACAGGCCGACCGCCCCGGTCACGATGACCAGCACGGCCACCACCGTCACCACGATCAGCCACCGTCTGCGTCTACTGGCCACTCTTGCCCCCCGGTCCGTGAGTTCGGGCCAATATACCCGCGAGGCCGGGCCGACCTGGTCGTCATCCGGTGTCCACCCGGTGCTCGTCAGGGTCACGATGCGCGCGGCGGCATGGCTGGGTCACAGCGGCCACGGCTTCCTAGCAAGCTGGACAACCACCCTCGTCGGGGACGGGCGCGGGGATGTGGACGACCGCGGCCCTTGGGCCGGGACGGACGGAAGCGGGTGGCCAGGACGGGAGTACGACCCTGGCCACCCGCGGTACTCGTGACAGCGACTACGCCGGCATCAGGACCGTGTCGATGATGTAGACGGTGGCGTTGGCGGTCTGCACATTGCCGCAGACGACCTTGGCGCCGGTGCCGACGGTGAAGTCGGTGCCACTGCCGGCGACCTTCAGGTCACCGCCCTGCAGGGTCTTGTACGGGCCGGCCGTGCCGAGCTTGTCCGGGGTGATCTTCTGGCCGACCACGTGGTAGGTCAGGATCTTGGTGAGCAGTTCCTTGTTGGCCAGCACCGCGTCGAGGTCGGCCTTGGGGAGCTTGGCGAACGCGTCGTTGGTCGGCGCGAACACGGTCACGTCCTTGGCGCCGTTGAGGGTGTCGACGAGCCCGGCGGCCTTGACCGCGGCGACGAGGGTGGACAGGGCCGGGTTGTTGCTGGCCGCCGTGGCGACCGGGTCCTTGGCCATGCCCGCGAAGCTGCCCGCGCCGTCCTTCGGCACGGCATTGCAACCGGCGCCGAACTGGGTCGCCGTCTTCGTGGCCGCCGGGGGCATCAGCACGGTGTCGACGATGTAGACGGTGGCGTTGGCGGTCTGCACGTTGCCGCACACGACCTTCGAGCCGGCGCCGATCGTGAAGTCGCTGCCGCTGCCCGAGGCCTTGAGGTCGTCACCCTCGAGCGTCTTGTACGGGCCGGCCGTGCCGAGCTTGTCCGGGCCGATCTTCTGGCCGACCACGTGGTAGGTCAGGATCTTGGAGAGCTGCTCCTTGTCGGCGAGCACCGCGTCGAGGTCGGCCTTCGGGATCTTCGCGAACGCGTCGTTGGTCGGCGCGAACACCGTGATGTCCTTCGCCGCGTTCAACGTGTCGACCAGGCCGGCCGCCTTGACCGCCGCGACGAGCGTGGACAGCACCGGGTTGTTGCTGGCCGCCGTGGCGACCGGGTCCTTGGCCATGCCGTCGAAACTGCCGGCGCCGTCCTTGGGCACCGCACCGCAGGCGGCGCCGAACGTACCCATCGAGTTGCCGTCCTTCGTGTCGTCACCCCCACAGGCCGCCAGAGAGAACATGAGGGGCATGGCCACCGCGACCGCCGCGAGGCGGACAGCACGACTGCGGAACATGATGGAACTCCTTCACCAGGTGGGAACACTCTGACGGCCGGGGCCTGAGCGCTGTCGCCGGCCCAGTAGACCGACGAACAGGTCGATGTCGGGATGAAAGAGTTCATCCCGACGAACAACCCTTCATGCGGCATTCGGTACCAGTGGGAAGGAGGATGGGTCAGTTCTCGGAAACTTCCGCGCCGGGCGCCGAAGGTCCCTCGGCCGCACCTGCTCAGGCGGTGATCCCCAGGACCAGGGCGGCGGCCACCGGGGCGAGGTAGAGCAGCGGGAACGCGACGGTCCGGTACGAGCGGGCCCGGAGCACGGTGATCACCGCGCCCGTGAAGTAGGCGATCAGGCCGCACGCGGCGAGGACTCCGATCAGCGGCACCGCCAGTCCCACCAGCAGGCCCACCGCCCCGGCCGCCTTGGCCAGGCCGAGCCAGGTCCACCAGGCACGCGGGACGCCGTACTCGACGAGGGGGTCGACGACGAACTGGGCGCCGCGCAGCAGGGAGAACGCGGAGAAGCCGACCCAGGCGGCGGCGAGGACGGTGACGATGGTGTGCGCGGTGGACATCAGAACGGCTCCTGTCATGGACTCAGCGGGTGCTACACCGTGTTGACTCGCGGCGCGCCCCGGATGTGACAGCCCAGCCGAAGTATTTTCTGGTCCCCGTGGGCTCCTCAGTTCGCGGGGGTGGGAGTTCCCTCGCGTCCGCGCGCCCGGAGGGGCAGCGACGTCAGGATCAGGGCGGCGACGGCCAGCGCGCCGCTCACCGCCGCGCCCGCCCGGACGACGGGGAACGACTGGAGGATCGACAGGACGACCGGCGGTACGGCGGCCAGGATCGCGAGAGGGTCGGAGGACGCGCCGTCGAGGAGGGCGGCTATGACGAACTGGACGTGCACGAGGTCCGCGAACCCCATGAGGATCAGGGTCGGCGTGGCGCACAGGGTCGTCGCGGTCCGGGTCCTGCCGTGGTGTCGGTGGTGGCGTTGCAGGGTCCACGCCGTCAGCGGCCCACCGATCAGGGTGCCCGCGACGAGCCCGGCGACGGTGGCCGGGGCCCGCGCGGGCAGTTCCCGTTCGAACCGCAGCCGCAGTGCGGGGCCGTCGCCGTCCGGTGAGCCCGCCAGCCACAGCGACAGGCCGTCCCTGGCGGCGTCGAAGTGCAGGGTGCCGTCCTCGTCGACGGTGAGGTCGCCGACCTGCCAGCCGTGGGCCTCCAGTCGGGACCGGGCGTCGTCGACCGCCGTCGGGACCTGGCTGGCGGGTGTCCAGTAGGCGACCATCACGTGGTCGACGCCGTTGTTCTCCTCGAACGGGTCGTCGAACGTGACGATCTGGTCGCCGTCGGGCTGCCAGGACTCCCGGCAGGAGTGGTCGCACGCGACGACAGGGCCGGGCTGGTTGCGCGCCGCCTGGCCGGTGGCGAGCTGGGCGACGGCCGCGACCTCCGCCTCGCCGGGTGTCGGGACCCCGGCCGCGTAGGTCAGGGTGGCGGCCGCCGAGCCGGCGAAGGCGAAGAACACCAACGCCAGCACCGTGATGTACGCGTACTGCGTTCCCCGGGGTACCCGGAACCGGCAGCGCAGCCCCCGGCCGAGGATGTCCAGCGTGTCGGCGCCGGACGGCTGGCGCTGGTCGGGTGCGGAGGCGTCGAGCAGGGTGCTGAGGATCTCCAGGCCCCGTTCCTGCCGGTACCAGTTCGGATAGGCCCGCAACAGGCGCTGGTAGCGGCGGCGTAGCAGCTCCGAGGTGTCCACGGCTCAGACCGCCGGCGACGGGTCGGCCTGGCCGCGGTGCCGGAGCCGGGCGGCGGCCACGGCGGCGTTGGCGCGCAGCTTGTCCACCTCGACGGCGAGCCGGGCCGCCCCGTCGTCGGTGAGCCGGTAGTAGCGGCGCAGGCGGCCCTGGACCGCTTCCTCGGAGTCGACCACGACGAGCCCGGTCTCGGCGAGCCGGTCCAGGACCGCGTACAGGGTGCCGGCCCGCAGGCTGACGCGCCCCCTGGACAACTCGCCGACCGCCTGCATCACCGCGTACCCGTGGAGTGGTCGTCCTGTCAGGGCGGTCAGGATGAAGAAGGTGGGCTCCTGCATGCTCATGCCGCGAAGCTACCGGCGCCCGGCATATGAAGTCAAGAAGACTATCAATACCCGACGGGTACCGGCGGGGCAGCCGGCCGTCGCGCCAGACATCGATACTCTTCTTGACTTGATATACAGCCTCCCGGTAGCTTCGCCGCCAAGTTCAGTCCCGGACACGCCTTCCCGGGGAGCCGGTTCGGTCTCGTGTGGATCAGTGCGTTCGCGGGCTCCGACGTTCGACGATGTCGGCCGCCCCAACGATATGGAGGTGCACATGCACACACGTCTCGTCCTTCTCACCGTCGGCCTCGCGGCCACGGCCACCCTCGTCGTGGCCTCACCGGCCCGAGCCGACCAGGTCGTCCCCCCGACGACCCCGTGCACCAGAGCGAACCTGGGCCAGCAGGAGATCACCATCAACGCGGCCGAGGTCGGCCCGGTGCTGACCCAGTTCATGAGCATCAACATCGCACCGGGTACCACCGGCGAGCGCACCGAGACCCTGGCCGTGATGAACTCCGTGACCACGACCATCGGCGCCAGCGCCGAGTTCACCACCGAGGTCGGCGGCAAGCTGTTCCCGAAGGTCGGGGTGAAGGTCGGCTTCACCGTGCAGCAGCAGAAGTCGAGCACCACCACCGAGACCAACACGATGCGATGGAACTTCAACAACCCCGGCTACTACGGGCTCTACAAGGGCACCCGGGCGGCGTCCGGCACCGTCAACCAGTGGTGGTGCATGTTGCCGGAGCGATCCCGGGGCCCCATGTGGTGGCCGGTGACGTTCCCGGAAGGCAATCCCGACGTCAACGCGCTGCGGCCGGTGCCCTTCACCACCTTCGCCAACATCGAGGCGGGCACGGTGACGTGCGGCGAGTCGGTGCCGGCCGGTTCGCTACGGGAGAAGGCCCGCATGCAGCTGGGCTGCTGACCCGGCACGCGGGACGGCGTGCCCCGCGTCCGGGCGGGCGGGCGTCAGCGTTGCGCCGGCGGGCGGGGCGGATCGGCGGCGAGTTGGGCGTCCATGGCGCCGCGCAGGTCGGTCAGGAACGTCTCGAACTGTTCGAGCAGGCCGGGCGGGTAGGTGGACATGACCGTGTCGACCCGGACCGCGAGGGGCCCGAAGAACTCGTCGGCGAGGCGCTGGACGCTCGCGCTGCTGCGCAGTGTGACGATGCGGCGGTCGGTGTGCTCCCGGGTGCGGACGACGTGCCCGGCCTGCTCCAGGCGGTGCAGCAGCGCGGTGGTCGCGCCCGAGGACAGGGCGACGCGTTCACTGAGCCGGGCCGGGGACAGCGGCACGCCGCGCTCCTCGGCGCCGAGGATCTCGATGAGCGCCTCGGCGTCGGTGGAGTGCAGGCCCAGCCAGGTCGCGAACCTGCGGCTGAACTCCCGGTAGTTGGCGCCGTAGCCCCGCAGGCTCTCCAGCAGCCGCTCGTACTGCGGCTGGAGCGGCTCGCTCATGTGGTCCCCGTCCCATCGTCGTCGTTTGACAACCTACCGCCCACCAATTTACCTTCACCATGAAGTTACTTCACTCTGGAGGTATTTATGGGCGAGACGTTGAACGTCCGCCGCTGGCTGGGCCTGATCGCCATCGCCCTGGGCGTGGCGTTGATCGTGGTGGACACCACGATCGTCAATGTGATCATTCCCTCGATCATCGAGGACCTGGACGCGGGCTCCACGCAGGCGCAGTGGATCCAGGAGTCCTACGCCATCGTGTTCGCGGCGCTGCTGCTGCTCGTCGGCCGGGTGGCAGACATCGTCGGGGCCCGCCGGGTGTTCGTCGCCGGCGTCGTGGTCTTCGGCGCGACCAGCGTCCTGGCCGGGCTGGCCCCCGGCGGCGGGCTGCTCATCGTGGCCCGCTTCCTGCAGGGCGCGGGCGCGGCGATGCTGCTGCCGACGTCGCTGTCACTGCTGAACGCCAACTTCACCGGCAAGGCCCGCGGCCAGGCCTTCGCGGTCTGGGGCTCGACCATCGGCGCCGCCGCCGCGCTCGGTCCGCTGCTGGGCGGTTGGCTCGCCGAACACGCCTCCTGGCGGTGGGCGTTCGGCATCAACGTGCCGCTCGCGGTCGTCATCGTCGTCGGCGTCCTGGCCTGGGTCGCACCCTCGCCGCGCACCGGCGGACGGGTCGACGTCGCCGGCGCGGCCCTGTCGGTCCTCGGCCTCGGGCTACTGGCCTTCGGGCTGGTCGAAGGACGCACCTACGGCTGGATCCAGACCATCCACCCACTGGAGATCGGCGGACTCACCTGGGACAGCGGCCCCTCGCCCGTCCTGCTCGCGCTGGTCGGCGCGGCCGCCGCCCTGGGCGCGTTCGTGTGGCGCCAGGCGGCCCTGCGCCGCGGCGGTGACCCCGACAAGGCACTGATGGACCTGGGCCTGTTCTCGAGGGCGTCGTTCCGCAACGGCAACATCGCCACCCTCATCATCGGGCTCGGCGAGTTCGGGATCGTGGCCGTCCTGCCCCTGTGGCTGCAGTTCACCCTCGGCTACAGCGCACTCCAGTCCGGGCTGGCGCTCCTCCCCGTCGCCATCGGCAGCTTCATCGCCAGCGGTGCGAGCTTCGGCATGGCGGGCAGGGTCTCGGCCCTGGCGATGCTCCGCCTCGGCCTCGCGCTGGAGGTCGTCGGCCTGGCGGCGCTCGCACTGTTCGCCGGGACCGACAGCTCCTGGTGGTCGATCGCGCTGATCCTGTGCGTGTACGGCGCGGGCGTCGGGTTCGCCACCGCGCAGGTCACCAACGTGGTCCTCGACGGGATCCCCGAGAGCAGCGCCGGGCAGGCCTCCGGCATCCAGAGCGCGTTCCGCCAGCTCGGTTCGGCACTGGGTATCGCCGTGCTGACCACGGTGTTCTTCAGCACGCTCAGCTCGCAGGTGCACGACGGGCTCCGGAACACCGAGGTCACGGCCGCACAGGCCGACCGGTACAGCCGCGCCATCACCGACAGCGCGGGCGCCGCCATCGAGGGACTCGCCGCCCGGCCGGAGACCCGGGAGATCGCCGCGGCCGGCCGTACCGCCATGACCGACGGCGTCACCCTGGGCGGCTACCTCGCCGCGGGCTTCGTCCTCCTCGGCCTGATCGCCACCGTCCTCATCCCCGGAACCGAACGGGAACACGAGGACAGCGACACTCCCAGGGCACGTACCGCGCACGTGTGACCCGGACGCGACCCGCCGACGCCCGTTCCCGGCCCCGCCGCTCACCCGGCGAGACCGGGAACGGGCGCCTCCGACGGTGTCCTGGGCGCGCCACCACGGGCCATGATGGGTGCCGCTCGTCCCGCCTCGTCGTCTTGAGAGACTTCACGCATGACGCGCACGCTGGAGGGAGCCCGCATCTTCCGAGGTCCCGAGGGGAATCCGGAGGGCGTGCTCCGACGCTTCGTCGGCATGACCGATGGTCACTCGCAATCGTCGCTCGATCGCTGCAAGGAGCTGCTGATCGCGGTCACCCACTGGATTCCGCCGCGAGAGGACCGGCCCGTCAGTGTCGAGGCCTGGAAGGCCCGCACGCCGGACTGGTTCGTGCGTGCGTGCGCCCCGGAGATGTCCGCGGCCCGGGCGGAGCAGGAACTACTGGCCTGGAGGGCGCTCGACGAAGCGGGACGGCTCCGCTATGAAGCGGAGCAGCCGTGGACGTTCGCCAACTGGATCGGATGGTTCGACCACGCGTCCGACCTGCGGCGCCCATGGAGATGGTGGAACGGCGGAACCGACGGGGAGTCCGGATTCTGGATCGACGTCGAGGTGTGGGAGGACCCGGCGGCTCTCGGCACACTGACCTGGATGATGCGTGCGGCGGGGGCACGGAGCGTCGTTGAGTCTGGTTCTCACGACCTGTAGGAGTGGGCAACGCGGACAGTCCGGGGCCAGGACCTGTCATGCTGAGCGAGTTCGATTCGGTCCTCGCTCCGTGGAGGGTATGGATGCGTGCCGGCGTCGTGGTCACCGCACACCCGGGTGTGGAGGACCTCGCGCTGCGGGCAGAGGAGCTCGGCCTGCACAGCTTCTGGGTCTACGACACCCCGATGGTCCACGGCGACCCCTTCGTCGCGTTGAGCCTCTGCGCGAGGAGCACCCGTCGCATCAGGCTCGGTATCGCGGTGACCTCACCGGCACTGCGTTCGGCCCCGGCCGCCGCGAGCGCGCTCGCCAGCCTCAACGCCCTCGCGCCCGGCCGGATCAGCTGCGGGGTCGGCACCGGGAACACCGCCCGACGGACCCTGGGGATGCGGCCGACCACGACGGCCACGCTGGAGAACTTCACCGCCGCGCTGCAGGACCTGTGCGCCGGACGCGTGACCGAGCACCGCGAAGGTGACCGGACCCGCGACATCCGGTTCCTGCACACCGGCGGGTACGTGAACACCGCCGACCCGATCGAGTTCGTCGTGGCGGCCCTCGGACCGAAGGCCGCCGCCGTCGCCGGCCGCCGCGGCACCGGCCTCATCTCCTTCGGCCTGCTGGACCCGACTGCCTGGCACGCGTTGCACGACACCCGCCGTCACGCCGCTCGGGGCGGCGAACCCGATTCGTACCTGGTCACCGCGCTGCACGTCCTCGCCGGGGACGAGGACCCGCACGGCGACGCAGCCCGCGACGCGACCGGCCACCTCGCCCTGTCGCTGCTGGCATACGCCGCCGACACACCCACCTTCGCCGAGCGGCTCGGCGCTGACGAGCGCGAGGCGGTCCGGCGGCTGCTCGACCGGCGCGGCACCACCGCCACCGCCCCGGACCGCTACACCAGGCTCTACCCGAACTACCTCGGCCGCGTCGCACCGCGGGACCGGGACCTGGTTCTGCCCTCGCTGATGAGCACCCTGGCCCTCGTCGGCACCCGTGACGACCTCCTCGCCCGCATCACCACCCTGGAACAGGCCGGCGTCGACGAACTGCTCATCCAACCGGTGATCGACCCACCTGCGGAGATGGCCCGACTGGCGAACCTCCTCACCTGAACGGCAGGACGTCGACGAACAGCGACGCCCGACGCCCCCGGGGCCGGCGCTATGCTCGCACCTCATGTCGGACAGTTTCCTGATCGCCGCCCGCATCCCGATCAGCCGCGAGGGCTTCGACCGCTGGCTCGACGGAACCGGCGCGCCCATCGCCGACCCCGACCGGATGTACGCCGGCTGGTACTGGGACGGGGACACCCCCGACTGGTCGCCCGACCCGACCGTGACCGCACGGGAGTTCTTCGCCGGGCGGGTCGCCGACTCCTGCGACGGCCGGTCCACGATCACGGTCCTGCGGCACCGCGACGGCGCGCTGGAGGCGTACCTCTTCGACGCCGGGCACCGGCCCGGCACGGTGCACACCGCGTTGTCGCTGCTGGCCGCGGCCGGCCCGCCGGAGAGCGCGTCGCTGGCGCTGTTCTGGGCCGAGACCGCCGGCAACCTGCTCGACGCCGACTCCGGCGCCTGGCTGGCGGTGCTGGCCATCGGGCCCGACGGCGGCGCCCGGTTCGTGGCCGACCGGGACCTGACCGCCACGGTGGCGGGGCTGCGGCCGGTCGAGGAGGCCTTCTTCGAGCAGGCCGAACGGCTCGCGGAGGACGAGGAGTCCTGGGACGCCGACGGGGACCCGGGCACCGACATCCCGCGCGACCCGGCCTTCGTGGACCCGGCGGTGCTGGCCTAGGTCGCCCCGCCCGGCACCCGCGGCCGCCCGCCGGGAACCGCCGCGCACGCCTGTGCTCCGCGAGGACGGGACGAAGCCGGGGTGCGCGTCGCTGTCGACGCTCCGGCACCGGGTGCGCCTCCGAGATCGAGAATTGCCCTGATGTTCGCCGGCCCGTGGTGCGCCGGGTGCCCCGGACCCGGCATCCACCCAGGTACCATGCGCATCTATGACAGTCAATCACTTGGGACGGCCGGGCCCCCGGTGGACGGCGGCGTTCCTGGCTTTCGTGGTCACCGTCGGCCTCGCCGTGACCGCGGGCACCGCCTCGGCCGCGCCGACCATGACCGTCACGACCGCGCTCGCCACGCAGAACGGTCAGACGGCCACCGTCGCCGGCTACGTCGTGGGGGAACCGACTTCCACGAACACCGTGCTGCGGTCCGACTTCACCGGCGACACCGCCATCGCGATCGCCGACGCGGCGTCGGAGACCGGTACCCCGCGCATGCTCTACGTCCAGGTGACGGCGGGCTTCCGGAGTACGTTCGGCCTGCGGACGAATCCGGGCCTGATGGGACGGTCGGTCACGGTCACCGGCACCCTCACGGCGTACTTCTCCCACGGCGGGCTCAAGAACCCGACCTCGATGGTCCCGACCGGCGCGCCGCCGACCCGGCCGCCCACACCCACATCGACGCCCACGCCCACGCCGACGTCGAGCGGCGGGCCCTACGACACGACCTACTACCGCGACGCCACCGGGAAGACCGGCCCCGCCCTGCGCAGCGCCCTGCACACCATCATCAAGGTGCAGACCAGGCTCACCTACGACCAGGCCTGGGACGCGCTCCGGTCGACCGACCAGGACCCGGCCAACCCCGACAACGTCATCCTGCTCTACACCGGACAGAGCAAGAGCAAGTCGCAGAACGGCGGCGGCGTCGACGACTGGAACCGCGAACACGTCTGGGCCAAGTCGCACGGCGACTTCGGCACCGCGACCGGGCCCGGCACCGACGTCCACCACCTGCGCCCCTGCGATGTCTCGGTCAACTCCACCCGGGGCAACAAGGACTTCGACACCGGCGGCGGCCCGGTCGGCGAGGCGCCCGGCAACTACACCGACGCGGACTCGTGGGAACCGCGCGACGCCGACAAGGGCGACGTCGCCCGCATGATCATGTACATGGCCATCCGGTACGAGAGCGAGGACGGCTGGCCCGACCTGGAGATGAACCAGTCCACCGCCAACGGCTCCGCGCCGTACATCGGCAGGCTGTCGGTGCTGTTGCAGTGGAACCTGTCCGACCCGCCGTCGGCGTTCGAGAAGAACCGCAACCAGGTGATCTACGACAGCTGGCAGGGCAACCGCAACCCGTTCATCGACCATCCGGAATGGGCCGGCGCGATCTGGGGCAGCTGAACCACGATCGGACTTCGCGACGTTCGGGGTCAACCGGAGGTCATAGGAGGGGCGGAACGGGGTCACGTGCCTTCGGACCGCCTGGGCGGATCCCCGATTCTCCGCAGCCTGCGGTCGTTCATGTACATCGTGGGCACCTGGGACCCCACCGGGAACGCGACCACGGTCCGGCTCCCGCCCCGGACCCAGGTGAAGGTCCCGTCGGTCTCGGCGTCCAGCGGTCCCCGACTGGCGCTGCCTCCCACGAACGGCACGAGGGCGGCGTCCGTGGTCTCGGCGATCCACAGCCCGTCCCCTTCCGTGGTCACGTCGCACGTCACGCCGTGCCGACGGTAGCGTCCGACTATCCGGTGCGGTTCCCGCTCGGTGGCGACCGGCGACGGAGGGGCCGCTGACCGGGCGATGCCGTACCGGCTGAACACGTCGGCGATGACGCGGCCGATGGTGGGGCCGGCCTCGTACCGGTTCGTCGTGACCGCCACCGTCACCCCCGCGCCGGGGGCGATCCTCAAGTGAGCGCTGTAGCCGTCGCCCTGCCCGTCATGGCCCACGACGCGGCCCGCGTAGCCGGCGTAGACCATCCAACCGAGCCCCCATCCCTCGACCACCGTGCGCCGGTGCGGCACCCGGGAGTGCGGGCGGAGAGCGGCGGCCCGCAGCGGTTCCGACAGTCGGGTTGCCGGGTCGCACAGGGTCGCGTGGCCGAAGCGGGCCAGAGCGGGGGCGCTGGCGAACAGCCCGCCGGCCGGTAGCAGACAGGTCGGCAGCGACGCGCGGTCCCACGGCACCCGGGCGGTCGGGCCCGTCCTGCGGTGTCCCCGGGCGGCATCGTCGGGCCGGGCAGGGAACAGGGAACTCGCCCGCACCAGGTCGTCGTAGCGTTGGCCGAGCCGGTGTTCCACGACATGGGCGAGCGCGACGTACGCGCCGTTGCCGTAGGAGCAGATCCCGTCGTCCGGATAGTCATCGATTCCCAGGGCCAGGAGCTCCCGGCTGTAGGCGCCGAACGGGTCCCCCGACCAGGCCGGCGCGGCGAAGTGGTCGCCCGCCAGGCCCGAGGTGTGACTCAGCAGCCGGCGCACCGGTATCGCCGCCGCCGGGCCCTCGAAGGTGGGGCACAGCTGGCCCAGAAGGGTTTCAGGCGACAGCGCGCCGTTGGCCAGCATCCGCAGGAACAGCGTGGCCGTGACGGCCTTGCTCACGGAAGCGATCCCGAAGGGGGTGTCCGGCCGGACCTCGGCCCCACCCGCGCCGGCCGTGCCGTACGCCACGTCGTGGGTGCCGGACTCGTCGAGGACTGAGCACGCGGCGCCCGGTACCCCGTCCCGCTGGCAGGCGTCCGCGAGCCGGTCCGCCAGCCAGCCCACGTCGAGGGTCACGTGTCCCCCGTCAGGTTCTCGACCTCCGCGCGCTGCGCCCCGGTCAGTGTCCAGTCCGCCGCGCGGGCGGCGAGGTCGACATGTTCGGGGGTCTTGGCCCCGGTGAGCGCCACGGTCACCCCGGGCCGGCCGAGAACCCAGGCCAGCGCCAGCTCGGTGACGGACCGCCCGTGGTCGGCGGCCCACGCCGCCAGCCGGGTCGTCGCGTCGTGCCTCGGATGCGAAGCGGTGCCGAATCCGGGCAGCCGGGCACGGAGGTCGTCGCTGGCCGGAACCGTCCGCGTGCCGTCGGTGAGTAGCCCGCGTGCCAGGGGGCTGTAGGCGAGCACGCCCAGGCCCATGGCCGCGCAGTGCTCGACGACCGTTCCGGTGTGCCGGTCGTAGAGATTGACGATCTCCTGACTGGAGAACAGCGGCACGTGCCGGTGCAACTCCGTGATGCGGACCGAAGGGTGGTTCGACACACCGACGCGGAGGACCTTGCCGCTGGCCAGGAGCGCGTTCAACGACGCAGCGAGTTCCACCGCCGGGGTGGGCACCACGGTCCGGTCGACCGCGTTCTCAGGCGCGTGCAGCTGGAACAGGTCAATCCGGTCCGTCCGCAACCGGCGCAGTGACCGGTCGACGGCCGCGGTCAACCGCGCGGCGGTGTACCGCCCGCGGGGGAACACCTTCGTCGCCAGAAACACGTCGTCGCGCACGGGCCGCAGGGTGGCCCCGAGCAGGTCCTCTGAACCCCGGTAGGAATCCGCCGCGTCGAAGACCCGCCAGCCGGCCTCGAAGGCACGCAGCACGGTCCGGGCCGGGTCCACGTCGCGCAGCGTCCCGTACCCGCCGGTGAGCGCGAACGTCCCCAGGCCGAGCCGGGCGGCACCCCTGAACTCGGTGGGGGCGCGCACGCTACGACTTGGCCAGGGCGTCGACCGGCGCCCCGGTGTCCCCGGCCCGGGTGACGGCCGCGTAGCCGAGCACCGCGACCGCGGCGACGGCCGTGCCCAGTCCGGCGGCCAGCAGCACCCACCTCGCCCCCAGCACCGCCACGACCAGGCCAGCCGAGACGGTGCCCGCGATGTTGGCCGTCATCAGCACGGATCCGATCGCGGCGAACACCCGACCGCGCAACTCGTCGGGGGTGTACAACCTGGTCAGGGCCTGCAGGGTCACGTTCTGCATGCCGTTGCCGATCCCCGCGACAACCCAGCCCACGGCATTGACGGCCACATACGGCGCGAGGCTCGGCGCCACGAGACCGGCGGCCATCGCCAACCCGCCGGCCCCGAGACCGAGGAGGAGCGCGCGCCCGCTCGACAGCCTGCCGGCGATCTTGGCGCCCACGATGACACCGACTCCCCAGCACGCGGTCAACGCGCCGAGTACGGCCGCCCCCACGTGCAGCACGTCGGTGAGGAAGAAGACCTCCGCGACGTTGACCAGCACCGTCGCGACGATCATCAGGGCCAGGCCGACGGTCGCCACCAACAGGACCCGGCGCGCACCCAGATGACGGAAACCGGCGACCCTTCCCTTGGAGGTCTTCGTGCCCGTACCTTCGCGGGCGGGATCGCGTTCCACGGTCACCAGCGTCATCGCGACCGCGTGCACGACGAACGTGGCGGCGTCCACCAGCAGCGCGAACCGGCCGCCGGGGCCGGCCACCAGCAGACCACCGGCCGTCGCGCCGAGCAGCATGCTCGCGGTGCGCGCGATTCCCAGCTTCGCGTACGCCGCTGTGGACCGCTCCTCGCCGGCGGCCCGAGGGATCAGGGCGGAGGCCGCCGGCCCCGCGACAGCGGTCCCGCAACCGACGAGGAACAGCAGGACGTACACCACCGCGACGGAGGACAGTGAGAAGGCCAGCGCCGCCACCGCGCACGCCTGTGTCACCTGCGCCAGGATCATCAACCGCCGGTTGGGGAACCGGTCCACCAGCCACCCGGCCAAGGGAGCGCCCAACGCCACCGGAAGCAGTTCCGACAGCAGAGCGCCGGCGACCACGAACGGCCCGTGCTCGCGCAGGGCGAACAAGATGACGATCGAGGTCAACGTGCTGCCGAACACCGACACGGCGGCGCCGCCGATGATCAGTACCAGATTGCGGTCGAATCTCACGGGATCCCATTCACTTCACGGCTAACGACTACGCGGGTACGTGGCACCGCGCCCGAAGTCCGGCGGGTGTCCACCACGACTCAGACGGGTCCGTATTCCACCGCCCACACCGGCCAGCCGGAGGCTCCCCCGGAGCCCACCGAGCACAGCACGGCTCCGCGCTCACCATACCCTTCCGCGGCCATCGCCTCGGTCAGGCTCGAACGGGTCCAGATGGTGTCGGTGAGCACCGCCAGTCGAACGGTGCCGTCACCTGGTTCCTGGAGCAGGAACTGCCGGGTCAGTGTCCGGGTCTCCTCGGCGAACCGGATGGCCGTCCATACCAGAACGGTTCGGTGGTCGTCCTCGAAGTGGCTTGGCTCGACCGGGATCGGGGTGGAGAACCGGGTCATCGACGCCAACGCCTCGTCGCCGAACACAGTCAGGCAGAATCCGCCCGCCGGGTCGAGCCCGGGGGCCACGTTCCGCACCGCCGCGGCCAGCTCGGCCGGGGCGAACGAGTTCACCGTGACGTCGCCCATGACCGCCAGGCCGAAGCTCTCCCCCGCGCGGGCGGGACCATCGGCCGCCACGTCGACGACCCGGGCGTCCACCAGGTCGCCCAGCCCCCGTTCGTCGGCCAGTGTGCGCAGTCCCGCCACCGCGTCGGGTGACCGGTCGACGCCGGTGACGGTGTGGCCGTGGCCCGCGAGGTACAGGCTCACCCGTCCGCTGCCGCAGCCGAGGTCCAGGATCCGGCCGGACGCCCGCCGGGCGGCTTCTCCGAGAGCGTCGAGATCCCACTGTGAGTCGTGGGACATGGAGTGGTGGTACTTCTGGAACGGGCCGCTGTAGTAGGGGCCGATTTCCAGCCGGTCGCCCAGGCGTTGCCGCAGCCGGTCGAACGGTGGGAGGAGTTCGGGCACGGCCGGAGCCTCGGTGGTCTGTCGTGTCGTCACGGGAACCCCTAGCGGTACATGATCGGAACGAAGTCGGATGGGACGGCGAGCGACAGTAGGTCCAGACCCTGGGTCAGCCAGTCCAACAGTTGCCGACCCTCGCCGGCGAGGACGTCCCGCTGGCGCGGGTTGCACAGTGCCCGGACGAGCAGGTCGGCGCGCTGGAAGGCCCGTCGGGACTCCGCCAGGTGGCCACCCGCGCGGGAGGGCTCCGCTTCGGCGAGTCCGGCGTAGAACACCGCGAGGTGGACGTACACGTGTGTGGTCGCCACCGCCCTGCCCACGTTGAACTCCCTGGCGCCTCTGGATCCGTCGAGGGTCCACGGCAGTACCACCGGCGGGCTGTTCTCGTCGGTGTACCCGGCCGCGAACAGTTGCCGTGTCGTCCTCAGCGTCGCGAACTTCTCGTGCAGGGACTCGTGCAGGACGCTGGCCGCGAGGTGGGTGGCGGAGCGAAAGTGCGTGGCGTTGAGGTGCACCGCCCACGGGGTATCCCCGTAGTACGCACCGCCGATCGCCACGTCCTCCGCGAGGGTGACGACCCGCACCATCGGCAGGGTGTGGGACGCGATGTCGGGGACGACGCTATGGAGGAGGTCCATGGCCCGGGCTAGGTTGTCGCGTTCGACGGGCGTCGCCGGACGCAGCACGGGCTGGCCGGGGTCGGCTTCGGCGGCCCGGATGACGTCGGCCACGTGCCGCGCGGCCGCACTGGTCCAGGTGTCGAGCAGCACAGGATCGTCGGCACCGCTGACGGGGGCGTCGGCGAGCGGCACCGCGGCGAGTTCGCCGGCAACTGCTCGGGCCTCGGCGGGAGCCTCGGCGGGAGCGCGGAGCAGCAGCCGCAGCAGGGCGTCGATCCGCGCCCGTACCAGGACGGCCTGCACAGGGTCGACGACCCGGTCCGGTCGGGGCAGTGTCACCCCGCACATCCGCGTGCAGAGTTCCACGACGCCGTCGTAGTAGGTGTGCAGGTCACTGACCATGCCCGGCATGGCGCCGTAGACGCCGGCGGCCAGCCAGCGTTGCGCCGTCGCGAGGTCGCCCGGCGCGCCGGTCACGGCGGGAGTCGTGGTCGTCACTGGGTGGCTCTCCTTCCTGGCGGTTGGGCGGGGATCAGCGGGTGTTGACGCCGTCGTAGTGGGTGCCGTACGTGTCGAGTCGACGGTCGCCGATCCGTGCCGACCCGAGGATGTCCAGGGCCGCCTCGAAGTCCCTGGCCAGACCGACCCCGTCCGAGCCCAACTGGTCACGGAACTCCGACACCGCGAGTTGGTCGGAGAGGTGGCGGCCCCTGGCGTATCGCGTCACGAGCCGGTCGATGACCTGGTCGGCGTCGAGCCCCAGGCGTTCGTGTTCGGGAGACAGTGCGGCCAGGTGCAGGAGGGTGAGGTGCACGTAGACGTGGCAGGCGGAGACCACCCGGCCGACGGGCCAGGTCCGGACCGTGCCCGGCGCGGACTGCCCCCAGGGGATCACAACATCGCCTTCCCCCGCCGTACTGAACTCCGCCTTCGTGTAGAACCGGGCGACGCGGAGGTCGACGAGCTTCTGGTGCAGACTCTCGTGCAGGATGCTGTCGGCGCCGACCAGCGGATGTCGCAGCATGCGTCGGTCGACGTAGATCACGTGCGGGGTCTCGAAGAGGTGCGCGCTCTCGAAGGGCGCCCGCAGGACGGCGACCGCCCCGACGTGCGCCATCGCGCTTGCTGTTATCTCGGGGACCACCGCGCGCAACAGGGCGAGGCTGTCGGTGATCCGGGCGACGACAGTGTCCGTCGGCTCGACGAACCCGATCCCGTTCTCGATGCCGGCGTCCCGTTGGAACGCGAACCGGACCTTGTCCGCGATCCAGCGGGCCGCGGGGTCGCTCTCCCAGTCGGACATGACCAGGGGGCCGTCGGGACCGACCCGTTGCCGGGTGGTCGTCGTGGAGATCGATCGGGCGGCACCGAGGTCGAGATCCGCCTCCGGGTTCCGGTTGATCTCCGCGAGTGCCTGGTCGAGGACGCCGCGCCGAACACAGGCGAGCACTGGCTGGCTGTCGAAGTCCGGCACTGGCACCGGGGTGCCGGTGACCTGGCCGAACAGTTCGACCGCGCCGGAGTACAGCGTCCGGGTGTCGCTGATCGCGCCTTTCTCGTCTCCATAGGGAGGCGCCAGCAGCAGTTCGGTGGCGGAGAGTACGACTGCCTGGTTGGTGGTCACAAGGAACTCCTGAAGCTGCGGGGCTTAGTTCAGGTCAATCCGTTCGGTGGTGCTCCGGAAGAGGTCCGGACTACTCGTCCTCGTCGTCGGGCAGCAGGCCGGCGGCCGTCGGGTACTGCGCGCTGTCCTCGGGCGACACTGCGGTGGCCTGCGGGGCGACGCCGACCCCGAGGGCCTCGACGCGCTCCAGGAATGCGGCTTTCAGGTTGTCTGTGGTCATGGGACTCACCCTTCTGTTGAGCGGTGTGTGTACTCGATGAGGCCCCGCTGCCTCAGGAGTTCCAGACTCTGGTCGACGAGGTTCTCGATGTCCGCCCGCGACACGCGGTCGGTGTTGTCCGGCATGAGCGCGTCCACGACGCCGTCCCTGGTCGTCCCGTCGCAGGACTCGAGCACCAGCCAGGTCTGCTGATCCAGCAGCACCACCCCGGGCGGGCGAGTCACGAAAGCGAAGGCTCCACTCAGATCGTGGAGCCCACCGATCCAGTGGTTGTCGTGTCGACGAATACTCACACCGCTACCTCTCCGACGGGTCCACGGACACACGGAGACGCCATTCAGCCAGGTGCGCTGTCGAACCCCCGTGTGAGCACAGTGGACAGTTGTGACCAGGTCACGCAATCCTGTCGATGGCTCAGTTCGACGAACGGTACCGAGACCCGCAAGTCACCGCAATACCCGTCGATGTGGTTTGGCCCGATCTGTATCCATCCGAAAAGATCTTGACGATGCACCAAAGGCTGTGATACCGGACTGTCGCGCCGGCGGGGAGAGGATGGTCGACGGCCACTGAGGCTTGTCCGCCGTACCAGCGTGCGTTAGCGTTGCAGCCTTCCCACACAAGCATTCCGCCCCGAAATGTCTCCCCAGATGTGGCTCAGGAGACGTCGGGCAGGGCGGGGGCCAGGCGGCGGGGGCGCACGCCACATGCGTCGAATGAGGGCCACACGACCACAGGAGTGACGAGCGCAGATGCAGACGAGACTCTCGCGGGCGGAAGCCGAACAGCGACACCGCGACCTGGGTACAGCGCCGCGCGACCTGATGGTCGACTTCTACAGCACCGCCCGGGTGAGCGCCGACCTGCTCTCGGACGGTGGTGGGCCGTTCGGCTTCGATATCCAGGTCGCGCTCCAGATCGCCCACCTCGTCGACAGCTACGCGATCGACCGTTTCGTGGAGACCGGCTGCTGCCGCGGCGACACGACGGAGTTCGCCGCCCGCGCATGGCCCGACCTGGAGGTCGTCACCTGCGACATCGACGCGGAGCACGCGGAGTTCACCCGGTGGCGCTGCCGCGACCTGCCCAACGTCTCCGTCCACACCGGTGATTCCGCGGACCTGATCGACGTGATGCTGAACGGGGCGGACTGTCCGCTGGTCTACCTCGACGCGCACTGCCGCCCCGCGTGGCCCTTGGGCCGGGAGCTCACCGCGGTCCGGCGGGGGGTCGTCGCGATCGATGACTTCGACATCGGCCACCCGCGGTTCGGGTTCGACACCTACAACGGCCTGGTCTGTGGGCCCGACGCGGTCCGCCGGTTCCTCCCGGGCGTCGCCGAGGTATTTCTCGGCGACCCGTTCGCCGGCTACCCGCTACCCTGCTTGCAGGTCGGTCGGCGTACCGGAACCTGCTACATCCCACTCGGCGTCGGCGATGCGCCGCTGCGCGCCAGCGACTACTTCCGGGCACTCGATCTCACCCATGGCGAGCCGATCACGTGGCCTGACCAGACCGGAGGAAAGGAGCTGTGAGCAGCGGGGTCGCGGCTCCGGGGAAGCATGGTGGCGTACGTCCTGGACGAACGACGGCGGGCTGGGCCGCAGGAGATCGGAGACCGTGGTGACGGACATCCGGCGCGTCCACGAGGACGACCTCGACGGCGGTGAAGGGGACACACTGGAGTACCAGGGCGGACTCTTCACCGGAGTCATGTACTGCACCTACCCGGACGGCGTCCTGAGTGACGAGCTGACGTACCACCAGGGGCTTCCGAAGGGCCTGTGCCGCTCGTGGCACCCCAACGGCGTGCTGAGCGCGGAGTGGACCGCCCGATACGGGCACGGCACGAGTAGTCACACCACGTGGCGGCCTGACGGTTCACGCGAGGCGACCAGGCTGCACGAGTTCGGGGTCGAGCTCTCCTACCGGGAGTGGGGCGCGGACGGCACCCTGGTGTGCGAGCGAGCCCTGGAGCCGGGGACGCCCCAGCACGACCTGCTGCTCAAGCTGCGTGCGCGCTACGGGCCCATCACCGACTACTGACCCGTCGCGGCCTCCCCGGCATCTGCGTGGTCAGGACTTCCCGGCGGCGCCGCCGAGCCGGGCGGTCGCGTGGCGGGTTGGTCGGCACCACGACGGGCACCCGGCGGACGTCGGTGCGCGAAGAACCGGAGGAGTGCGGACGCCAGCTCGCGCGGTGCTTCCTCGGCCATGTGGTGCCCGGAGGCGATGGGGCGGCCTGAGACGTCGTCGGCCCAGTTCCGCCAGATGGGCAGCGGGTCTCCGTAGAGGTCCTCGGTGTCGTCCCGCGACGACCACAACATCGTGACGGGGCAACCGATCCGGGTACCCGCGGCACGGTCGGCCTCCTCGTGTGCGAGGTCGACGGTGAGGCCCGCCCGGTAGTCCTCCAGCATGGCCCGCACGACGGCCGGGTCACGGGTCGCCCGGCGGAACTCCCGGTGGTTCTCCTCGCCCATCGCTTCGGGGGTTCCGGCGTACCACCGGTCGGGGTCGGCGTTGATGACCCGTTCGGGGGTGTCGGGCTGGGCGAGGAAGAACCAGTGCCACCAGCGGGTCGCGAACATCACGTTGATCCGCGCCAACCGTTCGCTGATCGGCAGCGCGTCGAGGAACGCCACCCGGGTCACGGCCGCGGGATGGTCCAGGACGAGCCTGAACGCGACGGCCCCGCCCCGGTCGTGGCCGGCGAGCGCGAAGGTCCCATGTCCCAGCGCCGCCATCACGGCGGCCATGTCGGCGGCGACCGCCCGCTTGGAGTACCCGGCGTGGTCGGCTGTCGGGGCCGGGCCGCGGGAGCGGCCGTAGCCGCGCAGGTCGGGACAGACCACGGAGAACCCCCCAGCGACCAGCAGCGGGGCGACCCGGTGCCACGTCGCCGACGTGCGGGGGTGACCGTGCAGGAGCAGCACGGGCGGACCCGTGCCACCGTGCCGGACGAAGATCGAGGACTCCCCCAACTCGATCCGGTCCTCGACGAACCCCTCGAACATCCCCAGCCCCTCTCCGCGCGGGCCACGGGGCCGGCCGGCGTCCTCTGGGCTCCTGGGTACCCGACCAGGCCGGGAACGACACCACCGAACAGCTGCCCGCTCTGGCCCCGGCCCCCAGCCCCAGGCCTGCGGGCAGCCCCAGGTCCGCGGGCGCTCCCGCTCCCGCGCGCCCCAGGCCCGCGGGCGCTCCCGTTCCCGCGCACCCGGGTCGCCCGGAGCCGCGTGTTTAGCCAAACGGCATCCGCGGTACGCAGGGGGCGACGCTGAGTGAGGAGTGCCTGATGACGGAACATGTCCGCGACCCGGGTGACGCAGCCGTTGTCGGGGCCGCGACCAGCACCCGCGAGCCCGGCGGCGCGTCGCTGCCCACGCCCGCGTCCGGCTGACCCGGTGCACCGCGACCCGCCGTCCTCGTGGCGGTTCCTGTACGCGGCACGATGGCGGCCCGTCCTGGGCCTGGTGGGACTCGGACCACGACGCGGCGCGGTGACCCTCGACGGGCACACCTTCCGGGCCCGGCTGGGCTGGTGCGCGCTGCGGACCCCGCTGGCGAACATCGCCTCCGTCCAGCGCACCGGCCCCTACCGCCCGTGGCGGGTGTTCGGCATCCGCGGTTCGCTGACCGACCGCGGCCTGACCATGGGCACGAACGCCGAAGCCGGGATCTGCGTCGCCTTCCACTCCCCCGTCCACGCCCGCTGGGTGCCCTGGCGACCGACCAGCGTCACGGTCACCGTCGCGGACCCCGACAGCCTTCTGCGGTCCCTGGCCAGCGCGGACGGGAAACGGTCGCGCTGATCCGCGTACCCGTCCTGGTGGCGCATTTCGGCGGAGCCGCGGGCCGCACCGAAACGACAGGAGGGAGACCCGGTTCGGGTCTCCCTCCTGAGGTCGGCGTCGTCGGACCGGTCAGGTGAAGATGCTGACACCGCCGGGACCCACGAGCAGGCCGACCACGATCAGAACCACGCCCCACAGCAGCTGGCGCCGGAACAGCGCGACGATGCCGGAGACCACGAGCACTACAGCCAACAGCCACAGGATGAATGTCATGGCTGTCCTCTTCCCGGATCCCGGCGGCGGTAAACATGGCTAACAGTGGCGGGGCGGCCGGGCGCGGGCGCGTTTCCGGAACCTCGTGGATCACTCCGGCGCACGGTCGCGAGCTGTCCAGGAGCGCGCCCGGTCCGCCCCGCGGCCCCGGTCGAGGATCTACGGCCCGTCCGTTGTAGCTTCCTGGCATGCCTTTCGTCGCCGAACCCGGTCGCGACACCCGCCACCGGCCGGGCGCGGGCACGCCGGCCCCGTGACCGCCGCCACCGTCCCGGCGCCGCTCCTGCTCGTCGACGGCATGAGCATGCTGTACGCGACCCTCGGCTACGGCGACACCCGCACGCCGCGGGGCGGGCCGATGATCGGCACCTACGGGTTCTTCGACATGCTGCGCGCCTCGATCCACGGCGACCTGCCGACCGCGCCGGAGCTGGTCGTGGTCTTCGACGGCCCGGACTCCCGCGCCGCCCGTCAGGCCCTCTACCCGCGGTACAAGGCCCACCGCACGCCCCGCCCGGGCGACGACGTCCTGCTGGCGGCGCTGCCGGTGATCCGCCGGGTGCTGGAGGCCACCGGGATCGCCGTGTACGCCGTGGCCGGGGCGGAGGGCGACGACCAGATCGCCTCGATCGTGGCCGGGGAGAAGCCCGACCGGCGGATCGCGGTCTGGTCGCGTGACCGTGACCTGTACGCGCTCATCACCGACCGGGTCCTGGTCCTCGACGCCAAACGGCCCCGGGGCGAACGGTTCGTCACGGCCCGCGTCGTGCGGGACGAGTACGGCGTCACCCCGGCCCAGTGGACCGACTACCGGGCCCTGGTGGGCGACTCCTCCGACGGCATCCCCGGCGTGGTCGGCATCGGCAAGGACACAGCCGCGCGGATCCTGGCCGGCGGCTACCTGCTGGAGGACCTGCCGAACTCCGGCCGGTGCGTCGGCCGGGCCCGCAAGGTCTTCGAACAGTGGACCGAGGTCAAACTGTGCCGCGACGTCATCCGCCTGCGCCGCGACCTCGACGTCGGACACGTCAGCACCGGCCTCCCGAGCCCCGAACTGCCCGACGTCCACCAGTTGCCCACCGTGCTGGGGCAGCGGTAACGCCCCTGGCCGCGCCCCCGCACCCGGGCCGGGTCAGCCGCCCTCCTGGGGCGGGTCGACCGCCGCGCCGTCCCCGTTCTTCGGCAGGTCGCCGCGCTCGACCGGTCCCCTGACCTCGGGTACGACCCTCCTGGGGAGATTCGTGCGGTCAAGTCTGCCCGACGGGTGGGCCGGCCCACCTGGCCGTACTCAGCCGGCGAACAGATCCACCAGGTCCTCGTA
Source organism: Longispora urticae (assembly GCF_053902585.1). Classification (NCBI taxonomy): domain Bacteria; kingdom Bacillati; phylum Actinomycetota; class Actinomycetes; order Micromonosporales; family Micromonosporaceae; genus Longispora; species Longispora urticae. The sequence goes on along the minus strand of NZ_JAQZSH010000029.1, from coordinate 98,451 downwards.
GCGCACGACGAACAGCGCCCCGACCAGCCCCGCGCCGGCCGCGACCAGCACCCCGCCGAGGGGCGTCGGACCGTCGCCGAGCGCGGCCGCGCCGAGGCCGACCCCCGCGACCACCACCAGGAGCAGGTTGCGGACCACGTGCCGGGTCCCCAGGGGCGTGTCCGCCGCGCCGAAGCACCGGCACACGGCGCCGGTCCGCGCCCGCACCGCCCGCCACACGGCCAGGGTCAGCACGGCGAACAGCGTCACCGCGAGCGTCTGGCCGACCACGACGGTCGCCGGCACCGCCAGCAGCACCGGGACGGCGGCCTCCACGGTGACCGTCGCGGCCGCCGCCCCGCGGACCCATCCGCCGCGGACCAGGCCGAACGCCGGAATGGTCGCCGCGAACCGCCGGAACTCCGCCCGGCTGCGGACCTTGCCCGCCACGGACACCAGCAGCACGAGCCCGACGAACACCCGGGCCGCCACGGCCACGTACTCCATCGTCTCCCCCTATCGGACCGGTCGGACCACGACGCCGACGAGCGCGTCGGCCGCGACGTAGCCCAGGCTCCGGGAGTCGTGGCTGCGCCCGGGGTTGTCGCCGAGCACGATCAGCCGGCCGGGCGGCACGACCCGTTCGCCGACCGGGATGTCCGGCGGCACCGGATCTCCCGGCACGGCGACGGCGCGTTTGACCAGCAGTCCACCGGTCGGGTCCGCCGGATCGGCCGAGGCCGCCGTGGCGAACACGACGACGTCGCCCCGGCGGACCCGGCCCAGTCCGGTGCGCCGGACGAGGAGGCGGTCGCCCTGGTCGTAGGTGGGACGCATGCTCGGGCCGTACACGGTGACGACGAGGAGCCGGCCGCGCAGCACCCAGGCGACGACGACGACCGCCAGGAGGGCCGACACGAGGGCGGGGATCACGGCACCGCGTCCTGGTAGCCGGCGGCCTGGGTCCGGAACAGCCGCGCGTAGCCCGCGTCGGCGGCGACCAGTTCGTCGTGGCTGCCGTGCTCGACCACCCTGCCCCCGGCGAGGACGACGATCGCGTCCGCGTCGCGGACCGTGCCGAGCCGGTGGGAGATCAGCACACTCGTGCCGTGCGCGCGGTACTCGCGCAGCCGGCGGTGCACCTCGTGTTCGGCCTGCGCGTCGAGCCCGGAGCTCGGCTCGTCGAGGATCATCAGGTCGCGCTGGTCGCGCAGGAACGCCCGGGCGAGGGCGAGCCGCTGCCACTGGCCGCCGGACAGCAGTACCCCCGTGTCGGGGTTCTCCCGGTCGGCCTCGTCGACGAACATCCGGGAGAGCCACGTGTCGTAGCCGTGCGGCAGGGCGTCGATCGTCGGGTGCATTCCCGCGCGGTCGGCCGCCGCCACGATGCGGGGCCGGTCGGCCATGGCGGTGACGTCCCCGACGCCGATGTTCTCGGCGACGCTCAGGTCGTACTCCATATAGTCCTGGAAGACCGCGCCGATGTGTTCGCGCAGGTCGGCCACCGGCAGTTCCCGCAGGTCGACGCCGTCCCAGAGGACAGCGCCCCGGGTCGGGTCGTAGAACCGGCACAACAGCTTCACCAGGGTACTCTTGCCCGCCCCGTTGAGCCCGACGAGCGCCGTCGCCCGACCGCGCGGGATGTGCAGGTCCACGCCGCGCAGCACCCACGGCTGGTCCTCACCGTAGCGGAACCACACGTCGCGCAGCTCGATCCCGGTCCGCAACCGGGGCACCGGACGGGACCCGGCGGCTACGACCAGGTCGGGGCCCGTGGCCTCGACCTCGCGGTAGTGCTGGAACAGCAGCAGCGCGTGGTGGGCCGTGCCGATCCGGTGCTCGATGCCCCGCGACGCGATCTGCACTCCGGCGACGGCGGCGAGGAACACCGAGACGTCCCCGATCGACTGGCGACCGGCGGCGGCCAGCAGCACGGCCCAGACCAGCCCGCCGCCCGCGACGACCGCCGTGAGGCCCGCGAGCAGCCCCTCGGTACGGGCCACACGCCGGTCCTGCCCGGCGACGGCCGCGTTCGCCGCGGACATCTCCACGAGCATCCGGCGGCGGAACAGGTCGCCCAGCCCGAGGAGCCGGATCTCCTGGGCGGCGGCCAGGCTGCCGAGCAGCTCCGCGTAGAAGTACTCCCGGCGCTCGTGGGGCGAGATGCTCCACAACACGTCGGCCCGTGACCGGCTGAGCCGGAGCTGGGCCCACAGGGCGGGGGCGGCCGAGGCGACGACGACCGCGGCCATCCACGGGTTCACCACCAGGAGCGTGCCGAGGAAGCCGACCAGGGTCAGCGCCGACTGCGTGACACCGAGACCGTCGTCGACGAGGCGGCTCGGGCCCGACCTGCCGGCCTGCTGGGCCATCCGGAGCCGGTCGCGGAAGGCCGGGTCCTCCAACCGGCCGATGCCGGACAACCGGTTCATCGCCCGGTACAGCCGGTCCATGGACAGTACGCCCACGACCCGGTCCAGCCGGGCCCGCAGGTACTGCCCGGCCACCGGCAGCAACCCGCCGAGCAGGCCGACCCCGGCGAGCCCGACCGCCACCGGGAGCAGCGACCGCCAGCCCCCCGCCGCCCCGCCGTCGAGCCGGTCGAGCAGGACCTTGGTGCACCAGGCGGCGGCGACCGGGAGCAGACCCGCGACGGCGGTCACGGCCGCGTACCCGAGCACGACGCCGCGCCCGGACTCCCAGGTGAGCCGGGCCGCGGCGGCGAGATCACCGAGGACGCGCCCGCCCCCGACGGCCACCGTCATCCGGCCGGGACCGGAACCGGGAGCGCGTCGATCTGGTACCCGCTCGCCACCACCACGCCGTCCTCCACCAGGCACAGCGCCGGGTAACCGCTGACCCCGAAGGCCTTGTTCACGGGCCCGTCGTCGGTCTCCACGACCACGTCGGCCACCTGGCGCAGGCTGGCGACGAGGTCCGTCACCTCGGCGTCTGGGCCGACCGCCACGGCCAGCACCCGACCGTCGAAACTCCGGGTGTACTCCACGAACTGCGGCAACCGCTCCTTGCACGGCTCGCACGTCGGCGAGAAGAAGCCGACCAGCGTCGGCCCGCTCAGCGCGGTGTCCGAGACCGTCGTGCCGGTGGTGGTCGTCGCCGTGAACGCGCCGATCGCGCCGCCGGCCGCCAGCATGATGTCGCCGTGCCCACCGCCCGCCAGCTCCTCGAGGGTCCGGGTGTGTTCCCGTAGCCGGCGGATCACGCCGAAGGTGAGGAACAGGTTGAGCGCGGCCAGGACGCCGACGAGGATGACGGCCGCTGCCAGAAACGCCATGTCAGTACTCCTTTGCTCCGGGAGCGGCGGCCGCCACCGGGTGCCGGCCGCCGCGGGGATCACTAGCAGTGGCGCGTGGTCCGGTAACAGGACCCGCAGAACGTGATGCACGCCCCGTTCGTGGAGCAGTGCTTCTCGTACTGGTAGTTGCCGCTGCAGTAGCAGTACTTGTAGAACGGGTCCGGCGGACAGCCCGCACCGACGTTGGCCTTCGGTACGAACGCGCCCAGCAGGCGGTCGCTGAGCGTTCCCAGCATCGCGCGCATGCTTCGCTCCTTCCCTCGGGTGCCGTGGACGACACCGACCGTGGAAAAGCTAGGCCTGACCACGATGATCGTCAATGGCACACCAGGTGGGTTGTTAGCGAGTTGTGAGCGTTCCGAGCGATCCTCACCGTGGACGATTCCGCCGGCCCGGCCCGGCTGGTCCTCCGCTTCACAGGAGGACCGTCACGCCGGCTCCCCCGCAGGTCAGAGGTCGATCAGGCGGGGCATTCGCGGATCCCCGGACGCGACCGCGTCGAAGGTCGCCACTCCACAGAGGAGTCCGAAGGCCGACGCCAGCACGGCCGCCATCCACACCGCGAAGGGCGCGGCGACGCCGCCGAGTGAGATGAGGAGCGCCGTGCCACACGCCGTGCTCAGCGCCAGGACCGGCGCGCTCGCCACGACCGCGAGGACCGGGCGCACCGGGAACCGTCCGGAGCGCGCTCTGTCGTCGCGACGGGTGGTCACGACGGAGGTTCCCAGATAGAGGAAGACCAGCCCCAGCAGGAGCGCCCACAAGGTGACGGCTGTCGAGTAGCACACGCCGAAGATGGCCAGTACGGCCCTGTCGTCCTCGGGCCAGGTGTTCGTGAACCCGGCGACGATCCGGGCCTGCCCGACGCACCAGGAGGCGGTGAGGAACGCCCCCGACAACAGAGCCGCACCGACCGCGTAGACGGCGAGGGCGTTCAGGAGGAGACGGCAGGCACGAACTGCGGCACGGGACATCGGTGGTGTCCCCCCAGGCTGGCGGCCGGTGTCGGGGTCCGGCCATTCAGCTGCGAGCCTGTCACCGATCGGCCCCGGGCGCATGTCGGGTATTCGCCGGACAGGTATCCACGCCTTCGTCCGGAACCACGGTGTCGGGCCCCGTGATCGTCCACCGCGACCACTTTTCCCGCTGCCCGAACACCCCTTCCCCCGCACCCTCCGCTGCCGCTAGATTGCCGGACGTCAGCGGAAGGGGACGTGATGAGCTTCGACGCCGAGCCCGGATGGTTCAGGAGGACCCGATGGGTGCTGGCGGCGGTGTTCGTCCTGGCGCTGGCAGGGCTGGCGTTCTCCGCCGCGCGGCGGGAGTACCTGCTGATCGTGCCGCTGCTGGTGGTGCTGCTCGGGTCCGGGGCGGCGGTCAGCGCACTCGGGCCGGTGCTGGGGACGCGGCAGCGGCTGACCGTGGACGACGGCGGGCTGATGGTCGAGGCGGGCCTGTTGAGTACCCGGCTGTCGTGGAAGCAGATCGCGCAGGTCCGGATCATCGACCGACCGCTGCCGCCCGGGGTGCGCTCGACCCCGGTGGTCCGCGCCCGGCTGGCGCGCCGCCGGGCCGGGACGAACGGGTGGGTCGTCGCCTGGCTGGCACCGGACGTGGCGCCACCGGAGCCCCGGATGCACCTGCCGTCGTGGCACGCCCGGCTGGGCGCGGTCCGGATCTGCGACCTGGCCACGCTGGACACCAGCGACGAGCAGGTCGCCGAGGCGCTGAGGAAGTACGGCGGCGAGCTGTACGACCCCGGGCGGGGGCCGCGCTGAGCGGCAGCGGCAGCCTGGCGTCCCGGTCGGTGCGGCGCGGATCCGGGTCACCGCAGTGACCGGTCGGCCCGGAACACCACCACGAGCACCCGCAGCACCAGGATCGCCGCGACGACCAGCAGGTGGTAACCCAGCAGCGCGTGCAGCGTCACGGTCTCCGTCACGGCCGGCCCGCCCTTCGTGCCGAGCAGCAGCACGCCCATGATCCCCGACGTCGCGCCCAGTACCGTGAGGATCGCCTGGTGCAGCAGGCCGGTCACGTGCCGTCGGTCGCGCTCGTCGGCGAACAGCCGCACGTTCACCCCCAGCCGGCCCTGCTCGAGCGCGCCGGTGATCCGGTCCAGCCTGCGGGGCAGCCGGCGCAGCGTCGGCAGCAGCGCCGCGACCTCCTCGAGCGCGGTCTTGCGGACCGTCTCGGGGGTGAGCCGCTCGGTGAGGTAGGTGGTCGCGAAGCTCCGCGCCGCGCCGACCAGGTCGAAGCCCGGCGCGAGCTCGGCCAGCCCGCCCTCCAGGGTGCCGAGCGCCCGGAATACCGCGGCGACCTCCGGGGGTACCGCCAGGCCGTAGTCGGCGATGATCCGGAACAGGTCGGTGAACACCCGGGCGTCCACGCTCGCCCCCGGCCCGAGATGGCGGGCCATGAACTGGCCCAGCGACCGCTCCAGCCGGACCGTGTCGATCGCCTCGGGCCGGGCGACCAGGTCGAGCAGCGCGTCGGTCATCGCCGCCGGGTCGCCGCTGTCGATCGCGAGCATCAGCTGCTGGAGCGCGCCCCGGGCCGCCGAGTCGAGCCGGCCGACCGAGCCGTAGTCGAGGAGCCCCAGCCGGTCGTCGGTGAGCAGCAGGACGTTGCCTGGGTGCGGGTCGGCGTGGAACACCCCGCCGATCATGACCTGGCGGAGCACGCAGCGCAGCAGGGTCCGGGCCAGCTCGTCGCGGTCCAGGCCGCGCGCCGCCAGCAGCGGACCCGCGGCGGTCAGCGGGGTGCCGTGCAGCCGCTCCATCACCAGCACCCTGGCCGTGCACAGCCCGTCGTGCGGCACCGGCGAACGCACCTCCGGGTCGGCGTTGGCCGCGACGGCCGCCATGTTGCGGGCCTCGATCCGGAAGTCGAGCTCCTCGCGCACCGCGGCGGCGAATCCGTCGGCGAGGTGCACCGCGCCCGTACCCCGGGCCCAGGAGGTGTGTTTCTCCAGACCCACCGCGAGCCGGCGGACGATGTCGAGATCCCGCTCGACCACGGCCTGGATGCCGGGCCGCTGCACCTTCACCACGACCTCGGCGCCCGACAGCAGCCGCGCGGTGTGCACCTGCGCGACCGACGCCGCCGCCAACGGTTCCTGGTCGAACTCGGCGAACACCTCCTCGAGCGGCACGCCGAACTCCTCCCGCAGCCGCCCGGCGATCACCTCCCAGGGCACCGGCTCGGCCCGGTCGCGGAGGGTCGCCAGCTCGTCGACGACCTCTGCGGGCAGCATGTCCCGCCGGGTGGACAGGACCTGGCCGAGCTTGACGAACGTGACCCCGCCCTCGCTGAGCGCCGCCCGCAGCGACCGGGCGACCCGCGCGTCGGGGTCGCGGCGGCCCCGGAGGTAGGGGCCGAGGCCGTGCCGGACGATGATCGCGGTGATCCGGGAGTACCGCCTGGTCCGGGACAGTCGGGCCCGCAGCCCGCGCAGCCAGAGGATCGGCGTCACCGTCCCGGTCGGCACCAGCGCCTCGGCGATCACCAGGGCGACGAGCGCCACGAGTATCGAACACAGCGCGGCGAGCAGCAGGAACCACACCGCGGTGGCCGGCCCGCCGTCCACGGGTGCCGTCGACACCATGGCGGTGGCCATCGGCGAGGCCACCATCAGTGCGAACAGCCCGGCGAGGAGCAGCCGGACCCGGCCGAACCGGACCCCCAGCAGCCGCCGGGCGACCAGTGCGATCAGGGTCACGATCACGGCGGTTCCGGCGGCCACGAAGAAGAATTCCATTGTGTACTTCCAGGTGCGCGGGGGCGGGATCAGCCGAGCACGGCTCGGGGACACAGCCAGGCTCGGCTAGTGCGTGACGATCATGATCTCACCTGATCCGGCCCACCACCCGGCGGATCCGTCAGACGTCGGCCGTACCGGAGCAGAAGTAGAGGCGCGACACCGAGCTCGTCCCCTGGCTGTTGGTGAAGTCGACGCGGATGACGCCGCGCCTGTCCAGTTGGCACGGGATGGTGACGTACGTGGCGTCGTCGAGCCAGGGCAGTGCGTATCCGTCGTGGCTCCAGCGGATTGTCGGAGCGTCCGGTGAGGAGTGGTAGACGAAGCAGCTCTGGTTCTGGTTCCCTCCGTTGCCGCACTGCACGCCGAAGGCCGGCCCGCTGAGGGCGTGGGCGCCGGCCGGGGCCGCGACCGCCCCGGCGAGCGCGAGAGGGGCCGCGAGCACGACGGCGGTTCGGAGGAGGGTGCGGTGCAGGTTCATGAGGGGCTGTCCCTTCGTCGGGGCGTGCGGTACCCGGCCGGGGAGCGCCGGGCCGGGCGAATTCAATACTGGACCAACGTTTGATATTTCTCAACACTAATCATGGCCGGCGTGCGGGGCGGGAACGCAGTCTCGCCGTCACAAGGGAGACCACCGTGCTGGACACCGCCAGCCCGACCAGGAGCATCAGCGCGCCGACCACGAACAGACCGGTGTCGTCGGTGGCGGCCGCCTGGACCGTCCACGTCGCGGTGAAGGCGAGCGTGAGCGCGGCGGAGGCGGGCAGCGGACGCACTCCCACCAGCACGGCGCCCACCAGCAGAACCAGCAGCGAAGCCGCGCAACCGACCACCTGCCACGCCTCGTAGGGCCCGGTCGTCTCGTTCGTGGCGGGGTCCACCTGGTACCCGGTGTCCCACCCGAGCCATCCGAACCACACGAGCACGGACAGCACTGCGACGAGAACAACGCCTACTACCTGAAGCCCCGGACGGGTACGAAGTGAGGTCACGACGGCCAACCTACGCGGGCACCCTCCGTGCGTCCTGAGTACTCCTACTCATCTTCCCCGGACTCGACCGCCGCGGTGCCGCCTCCGATCGGCGGACCGGCCACCGCTGACTCCGTCGACAACTGGACCGGGTGCCGGAACGCCCGGTCGGTCCTCAACGCGCGTGCCACCGGGCCAGCAGCTCGGCCTCCCGCCCGGCGGACAGCGACCTCGCCGACGGGGCCCCGCTGGCGAGCGCTGCACGCGCGGCCTCCGCGACGGGCCGCAGCCGCAACCCGGCCCGCAGCGAGGCCGCCGGATCCGCCGTGTTGATCAGCTCCTCGGTACGGTCGCCCCGCGCCCACATCGGCAGGGACGCGACGGTCTCCCCCTCGGCGAGCAGGAACCCGTCATCGACCCAGGTGACGGTGCTCTCCGCGGCGCCGATGCCGACGCGCACCTCGTCGAGAAATTCAGCATAGGTGTACGTCGCGGACGCGCCGACCAGGTGCAGCGTCCCGGACCGGCCCTCGGCCAGCGCGGTGAACGTGAAGTCCGCGATGTCGCGCGCGTCGATGACCTGCAACGGGGTACCCGGAGCGGAGGGAGCGAGGATCTCGCCACCGCGCGCGATCCGGTGCGCCCAGTAGTCGACGTGGCCGAAGTGGTCCCACGGCCCGAACACGTACGACGGCCGCAGCACGAGGACGTCGTCCCCGAACCGGTCGGCCGCGACCTGCTCGCACAGGACCTTCAGCCCGCCGTAGTTGGCGTAGGTCACCTCCGTCGGCGTGGGGCCGTCGAGCACCTGGAGCCGGCTGTCCTCGGTGAATCCCGGGCCCTCGGGGTCGTAGACGGACACCGTGGAGATCAGGACGTACCTGCCGCCGCGGGTACCGAGCGCGTCGGCGAGCCTGGTCACCTGGCCCGGGAGGTACGCGCAGACGTCGATCGTCGCGTCCCACTCGCCCCGGGCCAGCGTCGCCGCGAGCGCGTCGGGGTCGTCGCGGTCGGCGAGCAGGTGCCGGGCGGCGCCGTCGAACAGGTCGGCGCCGGTGCGGCCCCGGTGCAGGAGGGTGACCTCGTGTCCGGCGGCCAGGGCTGTCGCCGCGAGGTGGCGGCCGACGAACCGGGTCCCGCCGATGATGAGGATGCGCATCGGCCGATCGTATGCCCCGGCCACGGGTCCGGCGGGGCAACGCGGTACCCGGAACATCCGTAGGATCCGGGTTGAATCTCGTTCCACCGCACGAGAAGACGAGCGAGATCCTGGAGACACGGCATGGTGCGGCTCGCGGTCAGGCAGATCCGGATGCGACCCTGGCGGGCGGTGGCGCTGTTCGCCGCGATCGTGTTCGCGACCACCGGGTTCACGGTGCTGACGGGAACCACCACGACCGCGAGGGCGCGGACGACCGGCACCGTCGACCGCAACTACCGCGCCGCCTACGACATTCTCGTCCGCCCCACGGGTGCCCGCACGGAGCTGGAGCGGCAGCGGGGGCTGGTGCGGCCCAACTACCTGTCGGGGCTCTACGGCGGCCTGACCCTGGACCAGTACGAGCAGGTCAGGTCGACGCTCGGGGTGCAGGTGGCGGCCCCGGTGGCGATGGTGGGGTACGTGCTGGCGTGGTCGCAGGGCGAGGTCGACGTGACCGACGCCGTGGACCGGTCCCTGACCCGCCAGGTTCTGCGGGCCCGGCCGACGTGGCGGGCCGACCGTGGGCTGAGCACGCGGACCGACGACAGCCCCGTCCACGTGTACGTCACCCGCAACGAGCTGGCCTGGCCCACGGATCAGCCCGGCCGCTACACCGACGGCCGCGACCACAGCGCGGCGGTCCTGGCCACCTGCGGCGCGGACCTGTCCAGGCACGCAGTCGAGATCGGGGCCGACGGCTCGGCGACCTCGGTATGCCGCGAGGTTGGGGGCTCCGGAGCCCGTCCGGCGCTGGTCGTGGCGCACCTGCGGGCCGACGGGGACTTCGACCTCGGCGGGAACCAGTTCGGCGGGCCGACGACGAGGCGCCTGACGGTGTGGAAGCCCTGGCCGATGGCACTGATGCTCGCGGCGATCGACCCGGTGGAGGAGGACAAACTCGTCGGACTGGGCGGCGCGCTGGTGTCGGGCCGGAACCTGGACGCCGCCGACGGCACGGTCCGACCGCTGCCGGGCCATCCGAACATCCCCACCGTGGGTGTGCTGGCCACGTCACGGCCCTACCTGGACGAGCAGCTGACCATGGATGTCGAGCGGCTCGGCTCCGACGCGGCGTCCATGCTCGGCGGCACCCCGGCCGGGGCCCTGGACGCGCGCCTGTCGGCGACGGCGGGCCGGTCGCTGTTCCGGCACAGCGAGAACGCCGAGGACGCCTACGGGCGGCAGGTGCGCGGCGGGTTGCACGCGAACACCTATGTCATCGTGCGCGGTGGGCCGCCGGTGTACGAGACCGCGCCGGACGGGAGCCTGCGGCCCACGTCCCGACCCGCCGACGCGGGGATCTGGGCGCCGGTGGTCCACAGGCACGGATCGGTGCCCCGGTTCGCCGCCGATGACGCCACCCGCCCCGTGTCCGCCCAGCAGCGCCATCAGACCGGGGCCACGGATCAGCCCGCCGCCCTCGCCGTCGGCACGTTCGATCCGCAACGCCTCGTCGGGTTCTCCGAGCTCGCGACGGTGCCCCTGGAGACCTACCACCCGCCGCGCGCGACCGGAGCGGACCAGCGCAGCCGTGACCTGCTCGGAGACCAACCGCTGAGACCCAACAGCAACCCAGCCGGGTACCTGGCCACGCCGCCCCTGATGCTCGCCACTCTCGGCGCGTTGCCGGCCCTGCTGGAACCCGGCAGTCCGATCGCCGCCGCCCCGATCTCCGCCGTCCGGGTCCGGGTCGACGGGGTCACCGGCGTCGACGCGCTGTCCCAGGAGCGCATCCGCCTGGTGGCGGAGGACATCGCCCGCCGCGCCGGCGCGGACGTCGACATCACCATCGGCTCGTCCCCGGCCCCCCAGACGGTGACCCTGCCCGGGGGCCGGTTCGGCCGGCCGGACCTCAGCCTCGTCGAGGGCTGGTCCCACAAGGGGGTGGCGATGAGCATCATCAGGGCGGTGGACCAGCGGAGCGTCGCCCTGTACGCGCTGGTGCTGGCCGTCTGCGCCCTCTTCCTGGTCAACGCGGTCTCGGCCGCCGTCCGCGAACGCCGCCGGGAACTGGCCATCCTGTCGTGCCTGGGCTGGCCCCGGCGCCGGCTGGCCGGCCTCATCCTCGTCGAGGTCCTCCTCCTCGGCGGCGCCGGCGGGGTGCTGAGCATGCTCGCCGCCGTTCCCGTGGCGCGACTGACCGGCGTGGACATCGACTACCGCCACGCCCTGCTGGCGGTCCCCGTCGCCGTCGTGCTGGCACTGGTCGCGGCGGTGGTGCCGGCGGTGCGGGCCTCGCGCGCGCATCCCGCGGCGGCCGTGCACCCCGCGGCCAGCGCCCGGGGCGGCCGGGCCAGGGTGCGCGGCCTGTTCGGGCTCTCGGTGAACAACCTGGCGCGGACCCCCGGGCGGACGTCCCTGGCTGCCGGCGGGCTGACCGTGGCGACGTTCGGGTTCACCATGATCACGGCGATCAACGGGGCCTTCCAGGGCCGGGTGGTCGGCAGCCTGCTGGGTGAGGTGGTGTCCGTGCAGGTCCGGGCCGTGGACCTGATCGCGATGTCCGTCACCGCCGTGCTCGCCGTCGCCTCGGTCACCGATGTGCTCTACCTGGGCGTCCGGGAGAGGGCGGGCCAGTTCGCGGTGCTCCGGGCGTGCGGCTGGTCCGAGGCGCAGGTCGGCAGGCTGGTGCTCGGCGAGGGGCTCCTCCTCGGCGTACTCGGCACGGTGCCCGGCGCGGCGCTCGCCCTGGCGCTGCTGGCGGCCCTGGGCACCGGGGTGACCGGGGAGATCTGGGGCGCGGCGCTCGGCACCGTCGGGCTGGGCGTGCTCCTGACCGCCGTGGTCGCGGCGATGGCCCCGCTGGTACTGCGTCGGCTGCCACTGGCCCAGCTCATCGCCGAGGAATGACAGTACCCGTCAAGGAATGGAATCCGACAGCATGACAGTCTCCACCGGAGCTGAGATCGACGTCGACGCGGTGGTCAAACGGTTCCGCACCGGCGGGACGGACCTCGCGGCCGTGGCCGGGGTGAGCCTGCGACTGCCGTCTGCCAGCGTCACGGCGTTGACCGGTCCGTCCGGGTCCGGCAAGTCGACGCTCCTGCACCTCATCGGCGGCATCGAACGGGCCGACTCCGGCCGGATCCTGGTCGACGGGGACGACATCACCGCCATGAACCGCAGGAGCCTCACGGCCTACCGGCGGCGGATCGGGTTCGTCTTCCAGCGCTTCCATCTGCTCCCGGCCCTCACCGCCCTCGACAACGTCCTCGCACCGGTGCTGCCCTTCCGGGTCGACTTCGACCGCGCCGCCCGCGCCCGCGAACTCCTGGACAGGGTGGGACTGACCGGCCGGCACGACGCGCTCCCCGCCCAGTTGTCCGGCGGCCAGCAGCAGCGGGTGGCCATCGCGCGGGCGCTGATCGGGCGGCCCACCCTCCTGCTGGCCGACGAGCCCACCGGCGCCCTCGACTCCGACACCGGCTCGTCGATCATGGATCTCCTCTGGGAACTGCGCGCCGAACACGGCATGACCCTCGTGATCGCCACCCACGAGGACGCCGTGGCCCGACGGTGCGACCACCTGGCCCGGCTGCGCGACGGCGCACTCCTCGGCCGTAGGTGCCCGGCGCGCCCCCTCTCCTCCCACGGGCCCGCCCTGGTTCCCACTCCCCCGCCCCCCGAGCACGGCGGTCGGACGGAGCCGGGCGCGAACGGCGACCACCCCGGGGTAGCGTGGGCCCACCGAACGGGGAGGAACACATGGCGGACACGGCGGCGGAGCCCAGGACCACGGCGGACTGGCGCACCGGGGCGGCGGTGGTGGTGACGGTGCTGGCGTGGGCGTCGGCGTTCATCTCGATCCGCAGCGCCGGGCACTACTTCACCCCGGGCGCGCTGGCCCTGGGCCGCATGCTGGTGGCCACGGTGGCGGTCATGGCGTTGCTGCTGGTCCGGCGCGAGGGCTGGCCGGCCCGGGGCGCGTGGCCGGGCATCGTCATCGGCGGCCTGCTGTGGTTCGGCGTGTACATGGTCGCGCTCAACTGGGCCGAGCAGAAGGTCGACGCCGGTACCGCCGCGATGGTGGTCAACATCGGCCCGATCATCATCGCCCTGATGAGCGGGCTCCTGCTCCGGGAGGGTTTCCCCCGCCCGCTGATGCTCGGCATGGCGGTGTCCTTCGCGGGCGCGGTCGTCGTCGGGTACTCGCAGTCGCAGGGCGGCAACGCCCCCGTCCTCGGCGTCCTGTTGTGCGTCGTCGCCGCCGTCACCTACGCGTGCGGGGTGGTGGTGCAGAAACCCGCCCTGCGGCACGCGTCGGCGTTGCAGGTCACCGCGTTCAGTTGCCTGGTGGCCACGGTCGCCTGCCTGCCCTTCTCCGGACAGCTGCTCGACGGGCTGGGCAGCGCGCCCGCGTCGGCCACCGCGAACATGGTCTACCTCGGGCTGGTCCCCACGGCGCTGGCCTTCACCACCTGGGCGTACGCGTTGGCGCGCACGACGGCGGGGAAGATGGGCGCCACGACGTATGTCGTACCCGCGATCGTGGTTGCCATGTCGTGGCTGTTCCTGTCGGAGGTCCCGGGCTGGTGGACGGTCGCGGGCGGCCTGTTGTGCCTGGCCGGGGTCGCCGTGGCGCGGCGCGGGTCCACGCGGCGGGCGGCGGCTGTCCCTGACACCGGGACGGAATGACCCTGCGCTCGACCGCCCAGCGACAGGGCGCGCCGCAGCAGGCCGGTCCCGGCGCGCGGTCCGGCCCGGAAGTCAGGGGCGGTTGTGCACGAACCACGCGTCGCCCACGGACAGGGCCGCGGCGACCTCCCACCGGCTCAGGTCGAGGTTCGGACCGAGCCCCTTGAGCTGGCAGGCCGCGCTCCACGCCTCGTCACCCGGGGCCGGGGCGCGACCCACCTGGAACTGCAACATGGTGCCCCACGCCGCGACCAGGCGGGCGTCCCACCGGTGCCTCCACTGCGCCAGCACCTCGGCGAGCATGACCTGGTGGTCCGAGGTGAGCGCACCGAAGAAGTCCACCCAGTACCCCGAACTGCGGACGTCCCTGGTGGGCAGCAACATGAGCAGAACGCTCTCAGGGGTGTACCAGTTGTCGGTCCGCGTCTCGAACCGCACGCTGTCCAGCACCTGGTCGTAGAGTTCCGCGTCGACGAGCAGCCGATCGTAGAGCTGACGCTCGAACGCATGGCTTGAACTCGGCAGCACCAGGTCCGACGCCAGGGCCGCGAGGTCGACGCCGGCCAGGCCATGCGCGTAGTCCTCGACGTTGTCCTCGTTGACCTCCTCCTCCGCCTCGTAGTCGTAGTAGGTCGACCAGGGTTCGGAGGACTCCGCCGCCTTGGCGAACTCCCTCAGTTGCGACTCCGACGGGCCCGGCTCGGACTCGGGCAGCATCGCCAGCGTGCCGGTGAAGTCGTCGGTGATCAGGATGGGCAGTCGTCCGGTGACCGGCACCAGGGCGTCGGCGGCCTGCCAGGCCTCGTGCAGGCGGCGAGGATCGATGCCGGCGACGAGGATGGTGCCCGACGGGCCGTGCCCGATCGGCAGGCCGGCCAGGGGCGTGCCGACGAAGGCCGCTTGGATGTGTTCCAGATCGTTTCGCACCGGGCCAGTGTCCCCGATCGCCGCCGCGCCGTGGGGGCGACCTTGAGGCCCCGGCCCGGGCGGCAGACCTGGCCGGCACCGGGCCGGCACCCTCGGCTGGCCCCGGACCCTGTGGGCTCAACGAGTATGCCCCGAAAGGTCAGGGCGAGATCCGCAGGACCCGGACGTGCCGCGCGCCGTCGACCACCGCCACCGTGTCGCCGAAGATCGAGGCGCTGACCAGCTGTTCCGTGCCGATCTCCACCGGCTTCGTCACCCTGTTCCTGCCGAGGTCCCCGACGGATACCGCCCACCTGCTGTTCCCGTAGGACTGGATCACGAGGCGCTGGGCACTCGCGGCCCGGACCGCCGCGTCGCGCAGGACCCAGCCTTGACTGTCGCCCTTCGCGGGGTCGAGCACCACGCCGTTGTCGATGTAGCCGTAGGTCCGCGCACCGCACACCAGTGTGCCGCCGAGCACCAGGCAGCCCATCGCCGACATGCCGATCCGGCCGCCCTCCCGCGCCCAGCCCTGTGCCCCGTCGGCGGTGCCGAAGGCGGTGATCGTGCTCCCTGACCGGCCGGCGTTCTGGACCCCGACGCAGACCGCGGTCGGTCCGCACGGGCTGACCGGACCGAACGTCGTTCCCGACGGGAACTGGTGTTCCCAGACCTTGGACAGGTTCGCCATCTGGTACGCGACGATCGTGTCCGTGTTCTTCCGCACCCCGACGACCATCCCGTTGAACACGGTCCAGTGTTCGGGGTCCAACGGCAGCGGCTGGACGACCTTGTCCTTGCCCGCCGCGTCGATCACGTGGCCCGTCCCCTTGGCCCCGTCCAGCAGCACGGTGTCGGCCTGCGCCCCGAGTGACTCCACGAACTCCGTGTAGCCGGCGGTGACGCCCTCGGCCCCGGCACCCCAGGTCCGGTCCACGTACGCGAACCGGGCGTTCGTACTCGGCTGACCCCCGCCGGGCAGCGGGCGCGACCACCGGTCCGTGCCCGTCCCGAGGTCCACCCGACTCACCGCCGGCCCCGGGCCCCCGGTGCTCTCGACGAGCACGTCGGTCCCGATGTACGCCAGGTCGCGCCGGCCCGGCCACGGCTTGCTGTCCCACAGCACCGTGCCGTCGGGCGCGTTCAGCCCGGCCCTGGTCCCGCTGCCGCCGACCAGCACGATTCCGCCCACCACCTTGATGGTGGTGTCGGCGTCGGCCACCTTCACGGTCTGCTTCCACAGTTCCGCGCCGCCCTTCGTGGGCAGGGCGACGACATCGGTGCCACCGGGCTTCACCGAGGCGTAGTAGGCCGTGTCCCCGGAGACCGTGACCGCAGCTCCACCCGCGTTGACCAGTGCGATGTTCTGGGTCTCGGTCAGCTTGCCCGACACCGCCTGGCCGCCGGGACCGTACGTGCCCGCGTCAGCCTTCCCTGGACCCGCGAGCAGGTTCCTCACCGGAACGAAACCGGCCGCGATCACGATCACCAGGCCGATCGGAAGGAGAAGGCGGAACGGGCTCTTCCACAAGCTCCCGCGGCGCGTCGGCGGGCCGGGCGTGACCGGTTCGGGCGTCGCGCCGTGACCAGGCGGCGGGAGGGGCTGGCCTCCGGACCGGGGCGCGGAGACCTGTCCCGCTGGCGGCGCGGGGACGAGGCCGGTGGCCGGCCTGTCCGGGAGTCCCGTCGGCGCGGAGCCGGTCGCGGGATTCTCCGCGAGTCCGCCAACGATGGGCGCACCCGGTACGGCCCTGAGGCCGCCTTGGAGCGGGTTGGCCGCCATTTGGGCGTCGGTGGTGTCCGCGCAGAGTAGGCCGCCGTGTGCGACGGGGAGTTCCGGCTGTTCGGGGACCATCGGGGCGACGCCGAAGCGGGCGTGCAGGCGGCTGGCGACCAGCGGGATGCGGCTGGAGCCGCCGACGAGGAAGATCCCGGCCAGGGCGCCGGGGCCGACGCCGGCGCGTTGCAATACCCGTCGGGTCTCGTCCACGGCCCGGTCGATCAGCGGCCCGGCGACCCGGTTGAGTTCCTCGCGGGTCAGGTGCAGGGCCTCCTCGCGGCCGGGGACCTGCACCGGCGCGGACGAGGCGCGTGACAGCATCTCCTTGGCGGAGCGGACCTCCGACCAGAACGCCCGGCGGTCGCGCTGCTCGGCGGTGGTGTCCGGGGCCGCCAGCCGCCGCCACGCGTCCGGGTCGTGCAGGGCCAGGAGCTGGCCCACGTGCCCGACGAGCGCGGCGTCCACGTCCAGGCCGCCGAGGTCGTCCAGACCGCCGGTGGCCAGCACGGACAGGCCCACCTGGTCGCGGCGGACCACGGTCACGTCCAGGGTGCCGCCGCCGAAGTCGAAGACCGCGAGGACCTGGCCGACGGAGACCTGCTGGCCCGAGACGTCCAGGCAGTACGTGGCGGCGGCGACCGGCTCCTCCACCAGGCGCACATCATGCAAACCCGCACGCCGCGCCGCCTCGCGCAGCACGTCCCGGCGCGGCTTGCCCCAGTCCGCCGGACACGTCAGGATCAGGCCCCCGGCAGGGTCGACCCCGGCATGGCGGGCCTCCACCGACACCCGACGCAGGATCGCGGCCAACAGATCCGGGACAGCCACCTCGGTCTGGCCGAGCAGCGCGAAACCCTCGTCCACACCCCGCTTGGGATGCGGCTCGAACCGGTCCGGCGCCGTCCGCGCGAGGCGTTCGGCGTCCTTGCCGGTGAGTAACTCACCAGCCGGGTCGATGAACACCCCCGACGGCAACATCGGCGAACCATCGAACAGGAGAGCCCGCACCGGTTGGCCGTCGCGGCGCACGACGGCGACCGTGTGCGACGTGCCGAGGTCGACTGCCAGCCGCACTTTCCACTCCCCTACGAGACCCGAAAGAGGGATCGTAACCACCCGGGGAAGCGGTATTGCGACAACGTATCGAAGGACACTGTTCGGGCTGGTCAGCCCTTGATCACGCCACCCGCCACCGGTGGCTACCCAGCGCGACGACGTCACCACGGTACAGCTGGCGGCCGCGGCGGGTCTCCACCTCGTCGTTCACGTCCACGTCCCCGGAGGCGATCAGGGACTTGATCTCGCCGCCGCTGTCCAGCACGCCGGCGAGCTTCAGAAACTGGCCGAGCCGCACCATGTCATCCCGGATCTCCACGTCAATCATGAGGTCATCATCCCGTAACCGGGGAGACGACGAGGCGGCGGTGACCCCCCCTCGGGATCACCGCCGCTCTACCCCCGTCCGGATCGACCGGCCCGGGCCGATCCGGGTCGGGCCGGCACCTCGGCGCCGGCCCGACCGCGTGCTAGCCGACCGGGGACAGCTCCCGCTCCGGGGCCGGCGCGGCCGGGGCCGCCTTCGGCCGGAGGAACTTCGGCGCCCACCAGTTGGCCCTGCCGAGCAGCGTCATCAGGCTGGGCAGCACCACGGCCCGGATGATCGTCGCGTCGATCAGGATGGCCGCGGCCAGCCCGACCCCGAGCTGCTTCATGTCGACGGTGCTGAGCGTCGCGAAGATCGCGAACACCGCGACCATGACCGCCGCCGCGCTGGTCACCACGCCCGCCGAGCCGGTGATGCCCTCCGCCACCGCCTGCCGGTTGGGCACGCCGCGCAGGACGGCCTCGCGGATCCGGCTCACCACGAACACGTGGTAGTCCATCGACAGGCCGAACAGGATCACGAACAGGAACAGCGGGAGCCAGGACACCACCGCGTGGTTGGAGCGGAAGTCCAGCAGCTTCTCCGCCCAGTCGTGCTGGAAGACGAGGACCAGCAGTCCGTACGCGGCGCCGACCGAGAGCATGTTCAGCACGATGGCGGTCAGGGCGACCACGACCGAACGGAACACCACGGTCATCATCACGAACGTCAGCAGCAGCACGAACCCGATGACGATCGGCAGCTTCTCCTTGACGTGCGCCGCGTAGTCCACGTCACCGGCGACCGAGCCGCCGACCGCGTACTCCACCGTGGACAGCGTGCCCAGGGTCGCCGGCACGATCTCCGTGCGCAGCTTCACCAGCGACCTGTGCGCCTCCTCGCTGCCGCTGGAGTACGGCGTGGCGATGGACAGGACGGTGATCTTCCCGTCCTTCGACACCATCGGCTCCTCCAGGCCGTCCTGGGCGAACAGCGGGTCGCCCTTCGTCTTCGCCACCAGGGCGTCGATGGCCTTCTGCACGGCCGGGCCGTCGCCCCGGATGGCCACCTCGTGGCTCGTGCCGGTGCTCGGGAACGCGGCGGTCAGCCGGTCGTAGGCCTGCATCACCGTCGTGTTGCGCGGCAGGTCGGACTCGCCGGGGAGCTTCAGCTTCATGTCCAGCGCCGGGGCGGCGAGGGCGAGCAGGGCGACCGCGGCGAGGACGAACGTGACCAGGGGGTGCTTGAGCGCGGGGCGCAGTACCAGCGGCCAGAACTTCGGTTGTCCACCCTTGCGGGCGGTGAGCCGCCAGAGCAGCGGGACGCGGGGCCGGTCGACCCAGCGGCCGAGCTTGCCGAGCACCGCCGGCAGCACCGTCAGCGAACCGGTGACCGCGATCGCCACCACCAGGATCGAACCGACCGCGAAGGAGGAGAAGACGCCGTCCTGGGCCAGGAACAGCCCCGCCATGGACACGATCACCGCGATGCCGGACACCACGACCGCGTGGCCGGACGTCTTGGCCGCCAGTTCGATCGCGTCGATGTGGCTGGCGCCCTTGGCGCGCTCCTCGCGTTCCCTGCGCAGGTAGAACAGGGAGTAGTCGACACCCACCGCCATGCCGATCAGGAGGATCACGCTGCCGACCGCGTCCACGGCCGGTACCAGGTGCGACGCCGCGGCCGAGAGGCCGATCGCCGCCGCCACCGAGGTCAGGGCCAGGATCAGGGGGATACCGGCCGCGATCAGCGCGCCGAACGCCAGGAGCAGGATGAGCAGCGTCACGGGGATGCTGAACAGCTCCGCCTTCTGGAAGTCCTTGCCCAGGGTCTCGTCGAGGGCCTTGCCGATCGACGCGCCGCCGACCTCCTCGACCCGCAGGCCCGGGAACTCCTTCTGGGTCGCGGCCGTCGCGTCCAGCAGCGGCTGGATCCGGTCGCTGGCACCCTGACGCTCACCCTTGAGCGTCACGCGCACGATCACCGCTCTGCCGTTGGGCGCGGTGACCGGGTCACCCACCTCCGCCACGTCCTTCGTCAGGGCGCGCATCCGGGTCGTCGCGGCTGCCGCGGCCTTGTCCGCGAGGCCCTTGTCGAGGTCACCCGACAGCGGGGTGATCAGGACGTTCTCGACGGAGGGGTTGTCGAAGTGTCCATCCTTGATGATCTTCTCGGCCCGGCTGGTCTCGCCGATGTTCTGGTCCGAGTCGCTCATCTCCTTGGTGCCGGCGAACTGGCCGACCGTGAAGCACAGGGCGACGAATACCACCCAGAGTCCGATGACGCGCCACGGGTGGGTGGCGCTGAACCGCGCTACCCGTACCGTCCATGGGCTCTTCGACATCGCGACGTTCCTTCCAGAGTGAGTCCGGGTTTCCACGGGCATAAGCCTGATCGACGGACCACTCTGGAACCATCCGGAGGCCCCCCGATCCCAGTGGGGGGTTAACCCCCCTAGGGGGCCGGTAGCCAACCGGACAGTGTCACTCCGTGTAGCCGTTGCGCACGGCCCACAGCGCCGCCTCGGTGCGCGACGCGGAGCCGGTCTTGCGCAGCAGGTTCGACACGTGCACGGTGACTGTGCGGATCGAGATGCCGAGCGCGGTGGCGGCCTGCTGGTTGGTCATGCCGGCGGCCACGCAGCCCAGCACCTCGCGCTCCCGGCCGGTGAGGTGTGCCTCGGGTTCCTGGGTCGTTTCCCGGGCCAGGAGTGCGGCCCGCTCCGCCGGCAGCACGCTGTCGGCGACGGCCTCGCGCAGCAGCGGGTACCGGAACCCCGGCTCGCCGTCCGGGCCCAGAACCAGGAGGCCCAGGCCGACGAGCCGGTGCACGGCCGCGTCGGTGGCCTCCGCCGTCGCCAGGGCCGCCGTCCCGCCCAGCAGGGCCGCCGCGTGCGCGAACCGGACCGTATCCGGTGCCTCGCCGGCCAGCCGGTCGGTGACCATCGAGGCCAGGTGGGCGGGGAGCGGGGCGCCGCCGAGGGCCTCCGGGCCGGCGGAGCGGAACGCGGCGATCAGCTCGGTGAGCCAGTAGGGGTTGCCGCCGGTGCGGTGGTGGACGGCAGCCGCCAGGGTGGCGGGCGCGTGGGTCCCGGTCGTAGCGGCGGTCCCGAACGCCGCTTCGAGGACCTCGGCCACCTCCTCCGGGGACAGCGGGCCCAGATGCCGGCGGACGGTGCGCGGGGTGCCGCCGAGCCGGGCCAGTACCCGGCCGGCGAGCGCGTCCGGGGCCCGGCTGGTGACGAGGACCAGCGCCGGCAGCGGGGTGGTCGCCAGCTCGGCCACCAGGGCCAGGCTCGCCGGGTCGAGATCGTGCAGATCCTCCACGACGAGTACGCCGGGCCCGTCGCCGAGGACGGCCCGGGTCACGTCCACGGCCACCCGCAGCAGCAGGTCGGGAGTGAACTCGCGCGGCGGCGCGTCGGGACGCTGGGTGAGCCAGGCGAGCGCCTCGGGCGGCACCGGCAGGTCCCCGAGCGGGTGCCCGCTGAGCGCCGAGGCCGTCCAGTCGTACGGGGACGGCGCGTGACTACGGGCCTGACCAGCAAGAACGCGCGTCGGACGGGGCCGCAGCGCCGCGAGGGCCTCCGCGACCAGCCGGCTCTTGCCGACCCCGGCCTCCCCGGTGACCACCACGATCTGTGACTGGTCGCCCACCTGTTTCCAGGCGCCGAGGATCGCGGCGAGCTCCTCGCCCCGACCGGCCATCGGCAACGCGGTCACGCGCGACCCCCTCTACGTACTAGTGCGTACAGACACCAGTCTGCCGGCCGAGGCATCATCGCATCATGAGTACATCCCTCACGCTGCGTCGCGGGGCCGCGAGTCACCTCGGACTCCGCCGGCCGATCAACGAGGACAGCCTGTACTCCGGCGCCCAGCTCGTGGCCATCGCCGACGGGGTCGGGGGCGAGGCCGCCGGGGAGGTGGCCAGCGACCTGGCGATCGGCGCGCTGGCCCCGCTGGACACCCCGGAGCCGCGCGACCCGGTCACGGCGCTGCGGACCGCGTACGACACCGCGAACCGGCGGATCCGGGAGGCCGTGGCCGCCGACCCGGCGCTGTCCGGCATGGCCACCACGCTGACCACCCTGCTGCTCTCGGGGAACCGGCTGATCCTGGCGCACGCCGGCGACTCCCGGGCGTACGTGCTGCACGGCGGGGAGTTCGCGCAGCTCACCCGGGATGACACGTATGTCCAGCTCCTGGTCGACGAGGGCCGGATCAGTCCCGCCGAGGCCAGCGTGCACCCGCAGAAGTCCGTCGTGACCCGGGTGCTGCAGGGCGAGCCGTTCGACGCGACGGTGATCCGGCGGCGCGCCGTACCCGGCGACCGTTATCTGTTGTGCAGTGATGGTCTGTCCGACGCGGTGTCCACGGCGGACATCGCGATGACCCTGCGCACGGAACCGGACCCGGACCGGTGCGCGGCCCGGCTGATCCAGCTCGCCCTGGAGGGTGGCGGCCCGGACAACGTGAGCGTGGTGGTCGCCGACGTGGTGGGCCGGCCGCGCCGCTGGTTCCGGGCGCTACTGGCCGCCGGGCTGGCCGGCCTCGTGGCGCTGGTGTGGTGGGTCCTGCGCCCGTGACGTGAGCAGATAGGACACAGCGCCGAGGGCGAGGACGCCGAGGCCGGTGAGGACGCTGGTCCGGGGGAGGGTGGCGGCCAGGACCAGGCAGCCGAGGAGGCCGAGGACCGCCACGGCCCTACCCCTGCCCAGGGTGAGCGCCGCCGCGTTCGCCACCGCGTAGTACACCAGGACCCCGAACGACGAGAAGCCGATCGCGCCCCGCAGATCCACCGTCGCGGCCAGCACCGCCACCACGATCCCCACCGCCAGCTCCGCCCGGTGCGGCACGTGGAACCGGGGATGCGTCGCGGTCAGGAACCCGGGCAGGTGCCCGTCGCGGGCCATCGCGAACGACGTCCGGGACACCCCGAGGATCAGCGCCAGCAGCGAACCCAGCGCCGCCACGGCCGCACCGACCCGGACCACGGGCACCAGCCACCCCGCCCCGGCGGCCGTCGCCGCGTCGGCCAGGGGCATGGTGCTCGCCGCGAGGGTCCCGGGGCCGAGGACGGACAGGGCGGTGCCGGCGACGGCCGCGTACACGACGAGGGCGACGGCCAGGCTGACCGCGATGGCGCGCGGGATCGTGCGGGCCGGGTCGCGGACCTCCTCGCCGAGGGTGGCGATCCGGGCGTACCCGGCGAAGGCGAAGAACAGCAGCCCGGCGGCCTGGAGCACCCCGGACAGCGGGAACGGCCCACCCGGGGCCAGGTCTAGCCGCGCCGGCCCGGACAGCCCCGCGACCACCACGGCGGCGAGCACGGCCAGCACCACGGCCACGATCACCCGGGTGGCCAGGGCGGACTTGTGCACGCCCCGCCAGTTCAGCGCGGTCAGGGCCGCCACCGCGGCCACGGCGGCCGGGCGCTCCCAGCCGGGGAACGCGTACGCCGCGAACGTCAGCGCCATCGCCGCGCACGACGCCGTCTTGCCGACCACGAACGCCCAGCCGGCCAGGTGGCCCCAGAACGGGCCGAGCCGGCGGCGGCCGTAGACGTAGGTGCCGCCCGACTCCGGGTACAGCGCCGCGAGCCGGGCCGAGGACATCGCGTTGCACCCGGCGACGACGGCCGCGACCGCCAGCCCGACGAGCAGCCAGCCCCCGGCGGCCCGCGCGGCCGGGGCCAGGGCCGCGAACACGCCCGCGCCGAGCATCGCGCCGAGCCCCACCACCACCGCGTCGGCCGTGCCGAGCCGCCGGACCAGAGCCACGTCGAACCCCTGACATCTTCCGGGTACGGCCACCCCGCACCGCCGGAGAATCTACCCACACCCTGTGACATTCCCCGATGGCCGGGCCGCGTGCCGGCAGCCGACCCGGGCCTCGGCGGTCGTCCGGTGCCCCGATCGGCGGCGTGCGTCCCCGGGCACCGGGCCGGCCGACGTCGGGTCGGGCACCCGGCGGGCACCCGGTCGGGTGACGCCGTGGCACGGAGGCGGGATGCGTCGGGCACCGCTGGGCGTTCTTCAGTACCCGTATGACGGTTTTCTCAGCGCCACCAGGCGGTGGTCGGGGCGGTCAGGGTCGGCTCGAACGGTTCGCCCGGTCGGGGGATCGCCACCCGCGCCCCCGACTGGCGCGCGGCCGACAGGGTCCGGTCCGCCGGCTCGTTCCACGGGTGCAGGGCCAGGTTGAACGTGCCCCAGTGGATCGGCAGCAGCGCCGCCCCGGTCAGGTCGCCGTGCGCCTGCACGCCCTCCTCGGGGGTCATGTGGATGTCCGGCCAGAACTCGCTGTACGCCCCGATCTGGATCATCGTCAGGTCGAACGGGCCGTGCTGCGCGCCGATGGTGCCGAACCCGGCGAAGTACCCCGTGTCGCCGCTGTGGAACACCCGGTGCCCGTCGCCCGCGACCACCCACGACGCCCACAGGGTGCGGGTGCCGTTCCGGATGCTCCGGCCGCAGAAGTGCCGCGCGGGGGTCGCCGTGATCCGCAGGCCGCCGACCTCGGCGGACTCGTCCCAGTCCAGTTCGACGATGCGGTGCGCCGGGACGCCCCAGTGCTCCAGGTGCGCGCCGACCCCCAGGGGCACGCCGAACACGGCCCGGGACGCCACGAGGGCCCGGATCGACGGCATGTCCAGGTGGTCGTAGTGGTCGTGGGAGATCAGCACCACGTCCGGGTCGAGCTGGTCGAGGGGTACGGGTGTCGGATGGAACCGGCCCGGGCCGGCGAACGTGAACGGCGAGCACCGCTTCCCCCACACCGGGTCGAACAGCACCCGGTGCCCGTCGATCTCCACGAACACGGTCGCGTGGCCCATCCAGGTGCTGCGCAGGCCGGTGTCGGAGGGGCGGGCCAGGTCGGCGGCCGTGTCGGCGTACACCTGGATCGGGGTGCGGGGGTAGCGCTGGCGGCGGTCGGCGCCCAGGAAGTACTCCCGGACCATGCCCTTCTGGACGATCATCCGGGCCGGTTCGGAGTTGCGGAACGAGCCGTCGCGGAAGTTCGGCGACCGCAGGACGCGTTCGAGGCGCTCCCCGGTCGGTTCGGCGCCGAAGGAGACCGGGCGCAGTGCCCGGCTCACGGAGCCCAGGAGGCCGGACCACCACGAGGTGGTCTCCAGTCGGGTCGCCGGCACGGTCGTGGAATCGGACATGTGGCCTCCCTGCGGTTGTCACTCCCATTGTTCCCGAGCGGCCCGGGTAGCGTGGGCGCGTGACGGAGTTGATCGAGGACCAGACCTTCAGGAACGTCGACTGGTACGGCGAGGAGTTCGCCGAACGGCACTACCTGCGCTGTACGTTCCTGCACGTCGACCTGACCGAGGCGACCAGCCAGGGCGCCGTTTTCGAGGAGTGCGTCTTCGGAAATGTCCGGTTCAACGCCTCCCGGCACACCGACGCGGCCTTCCTGCGCTGCACGTTCAACCGGTGCAACTTCTTCGAGGCCGAGTTCACCGGGTGCAAGGTGACCGGGAGTCAGTTCGCGCAGTGCGAGCTGCGGCCGCTGCGGGTGACGGGCGGTGACTGGTCGTTCGTCGCGCTGCCGGGCGCGGACCTGAGAGGCACGACCTTCCAGGGGGTACGCATGCGCGAGGTCGACCTGACCGGCGCGAACTGCGAGGACGCGGTCCTGACCGGGGTCGACCTGTCCGCCGCCCAGCTGCACAGCGCCCGGTTCTCCCGGGCCGACCTGCGCGGCAGTGACCTGAGCGCGCTGGATCCGACGGTGACGCCGGTCGACGGGGCGGTGATCAACGCGGAGCAGGCGGTGGTGGTGGCCCAGGCGATGGGCTTCGAGATCGGCTAGCCCTCGTCCTCCTCGGCGTGCCGGACGTCCAGCCTGGTCATGTACTCCAGCGCGACCTTCTTCGGCACGCACATCTTCCACGCGTCCACCACGAGCTCCCGCAGCTCGGCGGGGTCGAGCGCCGCCATCCGGGCCCGGACCCAGTTGTAGCGCTCGTCGGACGGGACCGGCATCAGGAACTTGTCCGGCTCGGCGGCGACCAGGGCCTCGCGTTCCTCCTTCGGGAACCCGAAGCCCATCAGGGTCTCGTCGGGGGACAGCGACAGATACACGATGCTCCGGATCCGGAACTTGACCCGGTCGCGGACCAGGTGCTCGGTGGTGCGCGGCAGGGACAGCGCGATGGCGCGCACATCGTCAGCGGTGACAGGCACGGTCCCCATTCTGCCGGCAACCCCTGACAGAACCGCCTGGCCGGTGGGGAGTGCGGAAGCTCCGCGCCAGGCGGTGAGCCGAGCCAGCCAGCCAGCCGGGCGGGGCAGCCGGAGCCAGCGAGCCGGGCGGGGCAGCCGGAGCCAGCGAGCCGGGCGGGGCGGCCCGAGCCAGCGAGCCGGGCCAGCTGGAGCCGGACAGTCAATTCGGCTATATCCGGAAATCGAACCTTCCCCTTGGATATCGTCATCGGGGTGACCGGTCATGTGGTGGCGACGGGCGCGGGCCGGGCGATGATGGACCGTCGCGACGACCCCACCCACGACCACGTCCTCGCCCTCACCGGCAAGGACCGCCCCCGGGTGCTCTTCCTCGGCACGGCCACCGGCGACGACGCCAGTTACGCGGTGAGCTTCTACGAGACGTACCACTCCGACCGGTGCACCCCCTTCCACCTGCGCCTCTTCCACCGCACCGTCCGCGACCTGCGCGCCTTCGTGCTGTCGATGGACGTGGTGCACGTCGGCGGCGGCAACACGGCCAACATGCTCGACGTGTGGCGGCGCCAGGGTGTGGACGAGATCCTGCGCGAGGCCTGGGCGGGCGGCGCGGTGCTGACCGGCGGGAGCGCGGGCGGGATCTGCTGGTTCCACGGCGGCACGACGGACTCGTACGGGCCGGAGCTGCGGGTGCTGCCCGAGGGGCTGGGCATCATCGACGGCAGCTTCTGCCCGCACTACGACGCCGAGGACCAGCGCCGGCCGTTGTTCCACGACGCGCTGCTCAAGGGCGAACTGCCCGTCGGGTACGGGGTCGGCAACCTGGTCTCCGTGCACTTCCACGGCGACACGCTCGTGGAGGCGTTCAGCGCCCGGCCGGACGGCGAGGCGGTGCGCGTCGAGGCCGTCGACGGCCGGATCGTGGAGACGAGGCTGCCGGTCCGGGTGTTGCCCGCGAACGGGGACGGCGACTACGGCGGTCCGAGCGCCTGACGGGTCGACGCACGCACGCAGATCACGGGGGATCGGGTGCACACACTAGCGATCATCGCGCAGGGGCTGGTCGTCGTCGGGGCGATCGTGATGGGTACCCGGACCGGCGGCATCGGGCTGGGCGTCTGGGGCCTGGTCGGCCTGCTGGTGCTGGTCTTCGGCTTCCGGATGGCCCCCGGGCCGGTGCCGACCGACGCCGTGTTCATCGTGCTGACCGTGATCACGGCCGCGTCGGTGATGCAGGCGGCCGGGGGCATCGACTGGATGGTCCGCCAGGCCGGCAAGGCGATCCAACGCAACCCGAAGCGGATCGTGTACCTGGCGCCGTTCAGCTCGTTCATCTTCACCGTGGGCGCCGGTACCGGCAACATCTTCTACCCGCTGCTCCCGGTCATCTACGAGGCCTCCTACAGCCAGAAGCTCCGCCCCGAGCGGCCGCTGGCGATCTCGGCCGTCGCGTCCCAGGTGGGCATCCTGGCCAGCCCGGTGTCGGCGGCCACGGCGTCGCTGACCGCGCTGCTCCAGCCGCACGGCTTCACCCTCGGCAAGATCCTGCTGATCATGTGGCCGGCCAGCGTCGCCGGCCTGCTGGTGGCCGCGTTCGTGATGAGCAAGATCGGCAAACCCCTCGAAGAGGACGCCGAGTACCAGCGCAGGCTCGCCGACGGCCGGATCCAGCCGCCGCCGAAGGTGGACCTCACCCAGCCGCTGCCGGCCGCGTCCCGCAACTCCGCGCTGATCTTCCTGGCGGGCGTCGCCGTGATCGTGGCGTTCGGCCTGTTCGAGCGGCTCCGGCCGATCGTCGCCGTGGCCGGCAAGTCCGAGCGGGTCAGCGTCACGGTCACGATCGAGCTGGTCATGGGCCTGGTGGCCGCGGTGATCTTCCTGGCCTGCAAGGTGAAGGCCGGCGACGTGCCGAAGCAGTCCACGTTCCCCGCCGGCATCGTCGGCGCCATCGCGCTGTTCGGGCTGGCCTGGCTCGCGGGCACGTTCGTCGCCGGCAACAGCGCGGACATCACCAGCGCGCTCGGCGGGGTGGTCGGCCGGTTCTCGCTGCTGTTCGCGCTGGCCCTGGCCCTGGTGGCGATGCTGACCACCAGCCAGTCCAGCGCCACCAACGCGATCGTGCCGATCGGGCTGAACCTGGGGCTGTCCGCCGCGTCGATCACGGGCATGTGGCCGGCCGTGATGGGCATGTACCTGCTCCCGGCCAACGGGTCGCAGATCGCCACGGTCAACTTCGACCAGACGGGTACGACCCGGATCGGCAAGTACGTGCTCAACCACTCCTTCCTCGTACCCACCGTGGTGTTCATCCTGGTCGGCACCGCTGTCGGCCTGCTCATGTCGACGATCGTGGGGTAGCGCTATGACCGACGCCGCCCTCAGCCGGGCCCAGCTGCGCCGCCTGAGCGAACTGAGCCCCTTCGAACTGGAACGCGAACAGATCGCCCGCGCCCTCTCCGCCCAGGTCACCTCGGGCCGCCCGGTGCTCGACGCCGGCCGGGGCAACCCGAACTGGATCGCGACCGGCCCCCGCGAGGCGTACTTCGCCCTCGGCCAGTTCGCGCTGACCGAGAGCCGCCGGGTGTGGACGGCCGACAACCTGGGCGGCATGCCCACGGCGAAGGGCGCGGCGGCCCGGTTCGGGGCGTTCGCCGACGCGCACCCCGGCCTGCCCGGCATCGTGCTCCTGCGGGCCTGCGTCGACTACGGCATCCGCGAACTCGACTTCGGCCCCGACGAGTGGGTGCACGAACTCGTCGACGCCGTCATCGGGGACAACTACCCCGAGCCGAACCGGATCCTCCGGCACTGCGAGCGGGTGGTCCGCGACTACCTGGCCGCCGAGCTGTGCGCGGGCCGGCCGCCCGCCGGGACGTTCGACGTGTTCGCCACCGAGGGCGGCACGGCCGCGATGTGCTACCTGTTCGACTCGCTGATGGTGAACCGGGTGCTGCGCGAGGGGGACCGGATCGCGCTGATGACCCCGCTGTTCCCGCCGTACGTGGAGATCCCGCAGCTCGCCCGGTACGACTTCGATGTCGTGCGGGTGGCCGCCACGCCCGAGGACCCCGCCGGGCTGCACACCTGGTTCTATCCGGACGCCGAGATCGACAAGCTCGCCGACCCGGCCGTGAAGGCGCTGTTCCTGGTCAACCCGGCGAACCCGGCCTCCATCGAGCTGTCCGGGCGGACCCGGGACCGGATCGTCGACATCGTGGCGACCAGCAACCCGGGCCTGGTCATCATCACCGACGACGTGTACGCGACGTTCGTCCCCGGGTTCACCTCGCTGGCCGCCGCCGCCCCGTACAACACGGCGCTCGTCTACTCCTACTCCAAGCACTACGGGGCCACCGGCCAGCGGCTCGGCGTGATCGCGCTGCACGAGGACAACGTGGTCGACCGGCTGATCGCCGAGCTGCCCGCCGCCGACACCGCCGCGCTGGCCGCCCGGTACCGGACGCTGTCCCTGGACCCGGGCGCGGTGAAGTTCGTCGACCGGCTCGTCGCCGACTCCCGGCAGGTCGCGCTGCGGCACACCTCCGGGCTGTCCGGGCCGCAGCAGGCCCAGCTGATGCTGTTCTCGCTGTTCAACCAGCTGCCCGAGGGCCAGGACTACAAGCAGCTGCTCCGCGACACCGTGCACCGCCGGCTCGAACTGCTCGCCGAGGGCGCGGAGGTCACCTTCCCGCCCGACGCCAAACGCGCCGCGTACTACGTCGAGATCGACATCCTCGACGAGGCGCACCGGCACGTGGACCCCGCGTTCGCCGAGTACCTCCAGGCCTCCTACGAGCCGGCCGACCTGCTGTTCCGGCTCGCCGACCAGTACTCCGTGGTGCTGCTCAACGGCAGCGGGTTCGACGGGCCGGCCTGGTCGGTGCGGGTGTCGCTGGCCAACCTCAACGACCTCGACTATCTCAAGATCGGGCACCACCTGCGCGCCGTGCTCGACGGCTACCTCGCCGAGTGGCGGGCGAGCACGGGAAAGGCCGACTGAGATGGGTACCGCGAAACTGGTCCTCGAAGCCCTGGTCGTCCTCGGCGCGATCGCGATGGGCGTCCGCACCGGCGGCATCGGCCTCGGCCTGTGGGGCGCGTTCGGCACCGCGCTCCTCGTCTTCGGCTTCGGACTGGACCCCGGCTCCCCGCCCGTGGACGCGTTCTTCATCATCATCGCCGTCATCACCGCGTCCTCGGCCATGCAGGCGGCCGGCGGCATCGACTACCTGGTCTCCGTGGCCTCCCGGATCATCCGGCGCAACCCGCGCCGGATCACGGTCATCGCGCCGCTGGTGTCGTTCGTGTTCACGGTCGGCGCGGGCACGTCCAACATCTTCTTCGCCCTGATCCCGGTCATCTACGAGACGGCGTTCCGCAACGGGGTCCGCCCCGAACGCCCCCTCGCCGCGTCGACCGTGTGCTCCGGGCTGGGCATCACGGCGAGCCCGGTGTCGGCGGCGATGGCCGCGTACCTGACCCTGATGCCCGGCGGGTTCACCCTCAGCAAGGTACTGCTGATCACGCTGCCGGCCGGGCTGGTCGCCACGGTCGTGACCTCGCTCGTGCAGAACCGGGTCGGGAAGGAGCTGGCCGACGATCCGGAGTTCCGGCGGCGGGTGGCGGCGGGGGAGTGCGAGCCGGTGCCGGTGGCCGCGTCGAGCACCGGGGAGGCCGAACCGGAGGCGCCGTTGCGGGCCGGCGCGGCGCGCAGTACCGGGATATTCCTGTCCGGGGTCGCCGTCATCGTCGCGATGGGCCTCTTCGACCGCCTCCGGCCCCTGGTCACCGTCGGCGGGAAGTCCGAACGGCTCGGCATGACCATCTGCATCGAGCTGGTCATGTTCACCGTCGCCCTGGCGATCCTGCTCGCCAACCGGGTGCCGGCCGCCGACGTGGTCCGCCAGCCCCTGATGTCCTCGGGGATCATCGCGGCCGTCGCGCTGTTCGGGGTGGCGTGGATGGCCGACACGTTCATCTCCGGCAACGCGAAGCAGATCATCGACCCGCTCGCCGACATCGCCAAGGAACACTCGCTGTTCCTGGCCGTGGCCCTGTTCGTCATGTGCGGCCTGACCACCAGCCAGTCGGCGACCACCCGGGCCATCGTGCCGATCGGGCTCGCCGCGCTGCCGGCGGCCACGGTCACCGCGATGTGGCCGTCGCTGGTCGGGGTGTGGCTGTTCCCGGCCAACGGCACCCAGATCGCCGCCGTGCAGATCGACCGGACCGGCACCACCCGGCTCAGCCACCTGATCGTCTGGCACTCGTTCACCATCCCGATGCTCGTGTCCTGGGTGAGCGTCGTCGGCGTGGGGCTGGTGCTGTCCAGATTCGTGGCGTAGCAAGGGAAACAGACCACTGTCGAGAAGGAGTCGCCATGGACACCGCCACCGCGCGAACCACCGTCGGGCAGCTGATGCCGGGGGTGCTCACCGACCTGCGCCGCCTCGTCGGGCACGCCTCCGTCGCGTTCCCCGGCTTCCCGCCCGAGCCGGTGCACGCGATGGCCGCCGACGTCCTCGACCTGTTCCGGGCCGCCGGGGTCACGGACGCGCGCCTCCTCGACCTGGGTGCCGGCTACCCGTCCGTCTACGGCGAGATCCCCGCCCCGCCCGGCGCGCCCACCGTCCTGCTGTACGCGCACTACGACGTGCAGCCTGCTCCGAACCAGGGCTGGACCAGCGACCCGTGGACGGCCACCGACGGCCCCGACGGCCGGATCCACGGCCGGGGCGCCGCCGACGACAAGAGCGGGGTCGTCGCGCACCTGGCAACCCTGCGAGCCTTCGGGGGTACGCCGCCCGTCGGGGTCAAGATCCTCGTCGAGGGCGAGGAGGAGACGATCAGCCACCTGGAGGCGTACGTCGAGGCGCATCCCGCGCTGTTCGCCTGCGACGCGTTCGTCATCGCCGACATGGGCAACGTGCGGGTCGGCGAGCCCGCGCTCACCACCCACCTGCGCGGCGACGTGTCCTGCACCGTCACCGTGCGCACCCTGGCCGCCCCGGTGCACTCCGGCCTGTTCGGCGGCGCGGCCCCCGACGCGCTGATCGCCCTCGCCCGGATCCTGGCCACCCTGCACACCCCGGACGGCGACGTGGCCATCGAGGGCCTGCACGCGCACGACTGGTCCGGCGCGGACTTCCCCGAGGCCGACTTCCGGACCGCCGCCGGCGTCCTCGACGGGGTCGACCTGGTCGGCACCGGCACCGTCGCGTCCCGGCTGTGGGCGCGGCCCTCGGTCACCGCGATCGGCCTGGACGCCCCGAACACCGCCGAGGCCGCGAACATCCTGATCCCCACCGCCACCGCGAAGATCTCCATGCGGGTGGTACCGGGCTGCGACCCCGAACGCGAACTCCAGCTCCTGATGGACCACCTGGAATCCCACGCCCCCGGCAACGTGGAGGTGGAGACGAAGCGCGTCAAGGTGGGGCACCCGTTCGAGGTGGACCTGACCGGGCCGGCGATCGGGGCCGCGCGCGCCGGGCTCAGCGAGGCGTTCGGGAAGCCGGCCTCGGTGATCGGGTCGGGCGGCTCCATCCCGCTCGTCGCGTACCTGAAGAAGGCCGCGCCGAACGCCGACGTGATCCTGTGGGGGGCCGAGGACCTGGCCCGGGCGGCGATCCACGCCCCCGACGAGAGCGTGGATCCGGGGGAGATCGAGCGGATCATCCTGGCGCAGGTCCTGATGCTGTCGGCGCTGGGCGAGGCGCGGGCGGATCCGGGGGCGGTGGGCTGAGCGCGGCCGGCGGGGGGAGGCTCCGGATCCGCCGGGGGAGCGGGGTCGGCAGGGTCGGGGCGGCTCCGGGTGCCACCGGGGGAGCGGTGACAGGCCCGGGGCCCGGTCCGGGGGCCGTGCGGCTACCGCGGTTCGCGCGGGGTGACCAGGCGGGACTCGTAGGCGAACACCACCACCTGGGCGCGGCTGCCCAGGCCCAGCTTCGCCATGATCCGGCTGACGTGCGTCTTCACCGTCGCCTCGCTGAGCACCAGCCCGGCGGCGATGGCCCCGTTCGACAGCCCCCGCGCGACCAGGCGCAGCACCTCGTTCTCCCGGGCGGTCAGTCCGGCGGTGGCGGCCGGGGCCGGCGACCGGCGCGCGTACGTCTCGATCAGCCGGCGGGTCACGGCCGGCGCGAGGAGCACGTCCTCCGCGGAGACCGTGGCGATGGCCGCGATCAGGCGCTCCGGCGGGGTGTCCTTGAGCAGGAACCCGCACGCGCCGGCCTGCAACGCGGTGTACACGTACTCGTCGAGGTCGAGGGTCGTCAGGATCAGCACCCGGGGCTTGGGGCGGACCGGGGCGGCCAGGATGTGCTCCGTGGCGGTCACGCCGCTCATCCCGGGCATCCGGATGTCCATCAGCACCACGTCGGGGCGGGTCCGGGCGGCCAGCGCCACCGCCTCCACCCCGTCGGACGCCTCCGCCACCACGTCCAGGCCGGGGGCCGCGCGGATCAGGGACGCCAGGCCGGCGCGGATCAGGGGCTGGTCGTCCACGACGAGTACCCGGATGACGTTCCTGGGGTCTGTCATCCCAGCCTGGCCAGCGGCAGGGTCAGGGTGACCGCGAAGCCGCCCTCGGGGCGCGGGCCGGCGACGAGGGTGCCGCCGTAGAGGACGGCCCGTTCGCGCATGCCCACCAGGCCATGGCCTGTTCCGTCCGGCCCCGGAACGCCAGGCCCGGCAGCGCCCGGCTTGGTGCCGCCCGCCCCGGCTGTGCCCGACCCGGCCGCGTTCGCCCCGTCGTCCGTGACGGAGACCGTGAGCAGCTCCGGCTGGTACGCCAGCTCCACCACCGCCGTCGCCGGCATCGCGTGCCGGAGCGCGTTGGTCAGGCACTCCTGCACGATCCGGTACACGCACTGGTCGATGCCCGGGGCCAGCGCGCGCGGCTCGCCGGTCACCCGCAGCTCCACGGGCATGCCGGCCTCCCGGAGCCGTTCGGCCAGCTCACCGAGCCGGGCGACCCCGGGCGCCGGATCGTAGGAGTCGGAGTCCGGCTCGACCCGCAGCAGGGCGAGGAGCCGGCGCATCTCGTCGAGTACCTCCGCGCTGGTGTCCCGGATCGTGCCCAGCGCGCGCCGGGCGGTGTCGGGATCGGTGTCGAACACGTACCGGGCCAGCCCCGAGTGCACGGAGATGACGGAGATGTGGTGGGCGACGACGTCGTGCAGTTCCCGGGCGATCCGGACCCGCTCGTCGAACACCGCCCGCCGGGCCCGGTCCTCCTGCTCCACCCGGAGCCGTTCGGCCAGGTCGGCGAGCTGCTGGTTGCGCAGCGACGTCTGCCGGCTGGCGTCCCCGAACCGCCAGATCAGGCACGGCAGGGCCACGGCCTGCGCGAACACGGTCACCATCGAACCGCCCTCGGTGAGCGCCCCCGCGAACACCCACACCCCGGCGGTGGCGGCCATCCACGGGGCCACCACCCGGGCCGGGCGGAGCGAGGCGAGGGTGTACAACGCGAACAGCGCCGGGTACGTGCCCACCACCGGCCAGTAGTTCAGTGCGATGTAGACCGTCCACAGCCCCAGGCACGCGGCCAGCACAGCGACGGGCGCACGCCGGCGCGCCACGAGCGGCAGGCTCATCGCGATGACCAGGACGTCGCCCAGCCCGTCGATGTCGCCCCAGGAACCCGGGGCGTGCTCGTGGCTCAGCGGCACACTGACAGCGGTGACCAGCCCCGTGTACAGCACGTCCACCGCGAGCGGGTTCTCCGAGGCCAGCCGCCTGACCCGGGGCAGTATCGGCGACATTGACGCAACATAGTTGACCTGGCAACCGCTGTCGTCCCCTGGCGGTAGCACGGGCCGTACCGCAGAAGGTGTACGGACCGGCCCCACTACCGCACGAGTTGCACCCGTCCAGCGCGCGGGTCGGTCAGCGAGCGGTGCGGGTCACCGCGCGACTCGTCGGTCCGGTCAGCGCGCGGTGTCGCGGACCAGTTCCTCGCCCAGCGGGGTCAGCGCGTGCAGCACCGCCCCGCCCAGCCGGGTCGTCGTGATCAGCCCCGCCTCGCGCAGCACCGTCGCGTGCTGGCTCGCCGAGGCCACCGACGTGCCCACCCGCTGGGCGATCTGCGTCGTGGACCCCGCGTTCAGCAGGGTCACCAGGACGGCGGCCCGGGTCCGGCCGAGCAGGGACACGAGCCGGTCGCCGGGTACCGCGGGGGAGGGGTCGTGCGGGATCGGGTACGCCAGCACGGCCGGCCCGGTCGGCGGCTCCGCGTAGGTGGACACCCCGCCGAAGAACAGCGGCACGAGGGTCAGGCCCCGCCCGCCCAGGTGGAACTCCATGCTCTGCGGCGGGGCGGCCGGGCAGCGGATCGTCAGGGTCGGCGCGGTCCACCGGATGTCCGGGTGCAGGGTGTCGAGGAGCCGGTCGAGGCCGCCGTCGAGGAGCACCTGGCCGCGCACCGCCCGGTCCGCCGTCACCCGGGCCGCGACGGTGCTCCACTGTGGTGCGACCCCCACATCGTGGTACGCCGTCAGCACCGCCCCCAGCTCCCGGCGCGCCGACGTGTCCCCGGCCGCGAGGGCCCGCGCCCAGGGCGTGAGCGGCCGGTCGAGCGCGGCCAGTTCGGCGCGGACCTGGTCGGTCGGGGCCTCGACGACGGTGGCGAGCGCGGACCGGAAGTCGCGGGCACCGACCGGGGAGAGGAAGTCCGGCGAGTAGCCCAGGACGGGCATCAGGTCGAGGACGGGGCGGAGCCGGGGGGACAGCTTCGGGAGCACGGAGCGCCGCCAGCGGCCCGTCCAGCCGCCGCCCCAGGCCCGGTCGAGCATCAGGACGCTGTGCTGCAGCTCCAGCATCACGTCGGGGCCGGTGGCGAGGGTGACCCGGCCCAGGTCGGCGGGCGTGAAGTGGATACGCAGCACCCGTCCAGCATGAGCGGCCCAGGTCACCGTTCCGTCACACCGCCGGGTGCCGGCCCGCCCGGTCGGGCTCCGGGGGCGGCCCGCCGTGGACCAGGGCGACGCGCGGGAACGGCACGGTCCCACCGGTACCCGTCGGATCGTTGTCGTGTCCGGGGTGAGCCCCTTTCAGGCACGGCTGAAAGGCGTGGTGGCCACGGGGTCGACCGCAGCATCCTCGGTGCCATGGACAGACGAACCCTCCTCAGGACCGGCGTGGCCGCCCTCGCCGCCACCGCCGGCGCCACCACCCCCGGCTCCCCGGCCTCGGCCCACCAGGACCCGATCCGCGAGTACGTCGTCACCCGCGAGCCCGGCGCCTCCCCCGAGGGCATCGAGGTCACCCGCGACGGCACGATGTACGTGACCAGCGTCGCGACCGGCGCCGTCTACCGGGGCCACGTGTGCGACCGCGCCCTGCGCCCGTTCCTCGCCCCCGGTGTCGACGGCCGGACCTCCGCGACCGGCGTCAAGCTGGACCGGCGCGGCCGGCTGTTCGTCGCGGGCGCGGCCACCGGCACCCTCTTCGTGTACGACCGCTCCGGCCGCCCGCTGGCCCGGCGCACCGTGGACGCGTCCGCCTCGTTCCTCAACGACATGGCCTTCACCGCCGACGCCGTCCATGTCACGGACTCCGTCAACCAGACCGTCTGGCGGGCCTCCCTCACCGGCGACCGGGTCGGGCCCCTCACCCCGTGGCTGACGATCGACGCGTTCGACCCGGTGCCCTCGTTCCTCAACGGCATCGTGACCAGTGCCGACGGCCGGGTACTCCTCGTCGCCGAGCAGGGCGTGGACGTCACCTACCGGATCGACCTCGCGACCCGGGCCGTCAGCGCGCTCCGGATCGCCGACGGCCAGGCGTTCTCCGGCGACGGCCTCGTCCTGGAGGGCCGCCGGCTCTACGG
The DNA here is from genome assembly GCF_053902585.1 of Longispora urticae. Lineage (NCBI taxonomy): Bacteria > Bacillati > Actinomycetota > Actinomycetes > Micromonosporales > Micromonosporaceae > Longispora > Longispora urticae. The sequence continues at coordinate 61,509 of NZ_JAQZSH010000029.1, read as the reverse complement.
CGTCTGGAACAGGCTGAACGCGGCCGGCGAGTGGGAGTTCCTCACCCGGCTGGTCGAGCTGAACCGGGACCACACGGCCGCGCGGGTCCTCGGCGACTCGAACGCCGTGGCCGGGACCGTCGGGCCGACGACGCTCGCCCGGGACCGGGGCCGGCTGCTCTGGGTGAACAGCCAGCTCCCGTCGGGCGCCGGCACCCCGCCGTACCTGGTCACCGAGGTGCCGGGCCTGCGCTGACCGCAGCGGGCCGCTCCTCGCCCGGGGGAGGAGCGGCCCCACCCGGACCGGCCGGGGCGAGCCGGGCCCAGGGCCCAGGTCCTGCTCCATCCAGGCTTGCCGGTTTCGGCGGGGAGGCCCCACGCGGGCCACCGGACCGGGGGAGCCTCCGGCGTCGACTCAGCGGAACTCCCCGGCCCACCGCCCCGCCCACTCCGCGTACGACCGCCCGGCCCGTCCCAGGATCCGCTGCACGGCCGGCTCGATCTCCGCGGTCGTCCCGACGGTCGACGCCAGCAGCTCCACCAGCACCTCGGAGATCTCCGGCGGCATGAACCGCTCCATCTCCCGCCGGGCCGCCTCCCGGGTCAGCTCCTCGAACCGCAGCTCCCGGCCGAGCACCTCACCGAGGATCCGGACCCGCTCCACCTGGGTGTGCGAGGCGGGCCCCGTCAACGTGTACGCCTGCCCCTCGTGCCCGTCGTCCAGCAGCGCGCGCACCGCCACCTCGGCGATGTCCCGCTCGTCGATGGGCGCGCTGGCCGAGTCCCCGTACGCCGCGCGGACCACGCCGTCGGCCTTGATCGAGTGCGCCCACCCGAGGTCGTTGACCATGAACGCGCCGGGCCGCAGGAACGTCCACGGCAGCCCGGAGTCGAGCACCGCCTGCTCGGACTCGGCGTGCCAGCGGGCGATCTCGTTGCCGACCCCGAAGTTCACGGCCATCGAGGACAGCAGCACGATCCGGCCGACCCCGACCTCGCGGGCCCCGGCGAGGAAGTCGCCGAGGGAGTCGTGCACGGGGAACAGGTAGGCCCGGTCGACGCCGTTCAGGGCGGCGGGCAGGGTCTCGGGCCGGCGCAGGTCCCCTTCGAGGACCTCGACGCCGTCGGGCAGGCCGGCGGTGGCCGGGTCGCGGCTGATCGCACGGACCTTCTCGCCGGCCTCCAGGAGCAGGGTGACGACGTGCCGGCCGACGTTCCCGGTGGCTCCGGTTACCAGAATCATGACGATCGCACCTTTCGCAGGGGTCTCCCGGCGATGTTAACCAGTTGGGGAATTAACGTCAATGCACCAACTGGGGAATTGAGCTCATCCGCAGGTGAAGTAGCCTGAGCCGATGGAGGCACCCACCGGCAGCCGGCGCACCCCGGCCCCCGAGGAACGGCAGCGCGACGCCGAACGCTCGCGCCGCCAGCTGCTCACCGCGGCCCTGGAGGTGTTCGCCGCCAAGGGGTACGCGGGCGCGCGCGTCCAGGACATCGCCGACCGGGCCGGGGTCAACAAACGCCTGATCAACTACTACTTCGGCGGCAAGGAGGGCCTCTACCGCGCGCTGCAGAGCGAGTGGCAGCGCAGGGAGGCCGAGTTCGCGACGCCGGACCTGTCGATCCCGGAACTCACCGCCCGCTACCTGCACGAGGTGCTGGCCAACCCGGCGTCCATCCGGCTCGTCCTGTGGCACGGGCTCGCCGCCGACGGGGAGACCCCGCCCGAGCCGCCCGAGGACCTCTCCGACCTGTACCGCCGCCGCGAGACCGGCGAGCTGGCCGCCGACATCGACCCGGCGTCCTTCATGCTCGCCATGATGGGCATGGTGATGGCCCCGATCACCCTCCCGCACATCGTCCGCCAGCTCTTCGGCGTCGAACCGGGCTCCCCGGAATTCGAGTCCCGCTACGGCGACCAGCTCCGCCTGATCACCCAGAAACTCTCCGAACCCCGCTAACCCCTCCGACGGGTACCAGGTCAGCCGGCCAGCGCGCGGCTCCCGGACGGGGCGTCGTGAGCTGGACCGCGCCCAGATCGGCCTTGGTCGAATCGGGGGCGAGCCACTTGCTACCCGGGAAGGGGGCCCTGGCCGCCCAGTACCCCTCGAATGGTCTGTGTCGGGTCTCGTCTGTGACGCCGCCGGTTCGCGGGGAGGCCGCCGAAGTTGTCGGGACAGGCATGATCGGCGGCGCGGGGAGAGACACGGCCAGGTTGTTCGGAACTGTCAGTGGGCGAACACGACTCGTTACCTGATGTCCCATGAGGAGCGTGGTTCTAGCGTGACCGGGTAGTCACCGCCCGCTCAGGCGGCACCCTTCCCATGCCCCGTACAGGGAGACACTCGTGACCAGCCCGGACACCCAGCCGACCCGCCCCGCCGATCCCGGCCCCGACTTTGTCTTTCCTGAGCTGGACCCGACCCCGACAGGTGAGGTCTATCGAGTCGGCGAGGGACCTTCGGCCGGCGACGCCCCCGAGGCGGTGGAACCCGGACCCGCGGGACAGGGATCGCAGCGGAAGCTGTGGATAGTCCTCGGCGCCGTGTTGGCCGTGTTCCTCCTCAGTGTGGGCGCGGCGATCTGGAGCGGGGGCACGTCCACCTCGGGGTCCGCCACCACGGCGTCAGAGTCACCGTTTCTGGCTGCCCGACGCACCTGCGCGCCTTCCTCTCCGCACGCGAGGACGGGGGACGGGGGACGATCACTCACCATCCAGAGCGTGGGCAAGAAGTCGGCCGGCCTCACGCTCACGGAACTCGCTTGCTTCCTCGTGGCGTTGAAGACGCCCGATTCGGTGATCGCGGAGATGAACTCGACCCGGGCACTCGACGGCCGCCAGACCGGTGACTGGGACAACATCCACGCCTCGTGGACCTACCACCCCGACGACGGGCTCGAGGTGATCATGCGACTGGTGTGACAGCGCGAGTTGGGTGGTCGGCAGAATGAGGGGATGGCAACTGACTTCTGTCCCTGCGGGCTCGGCGAGCCCTACCCCGCCTGCTGCGGCCGGTTCCACGCCGGGCAGAGCGCGCCGACCGCCGAGACCCTGATGCGGTCCCGGTTCAGCGCGTTCGCGGTCGGGGACACCGCCTACCTGCTGCGGTCGTGGCACCCGAGCACCCGGCCGGCGGAGCTGGACCTCGACACGGACCTGCGATGGGTACGCCTCGAGGTGCTCGCGAAGGCCGGTGGCGGACTGTTCGACACCGAGGGCACGGTCGAGTTCCGCGCGCACTACCGGGAGGGCGGCCGGCCCGGCGCGATGCACGAGCACAGCCGCTTCCTCCGCGACAACGGCGACTGGGTCTACGTCGGCCCGATCTAGGCGCACGTCGGCCAACCGGCCGGATCTAGCCCGGGACCACGGCCGTGACCTCCACCTCCAGCAGCGCGTCCGGGTGGAACAACCGCCCCACCTCCACCGTGGTACTCGTCGGCGGCGTGCCCGGGAACAGCCGCCGGCGGACCGCCCCGTAGCCGGGCAGGTCGTCGAGCGAGGTCATGAACGTGCGGATGTGCGCGACGTCCGCGAGGCTCGCGCCGTGCGCGGCGAGGATCTCCCCGATCAGCTCGAAGATCCGTTCGGACTGCGCGGTGATGTCGCCGGGGCCGACCACGTCACCGGCGTCGTCGGCGGCGATCTGGCCGGAGGTGATGAGCAGCGCGCCGGGGCCGGGGTCGATCCGGGCGACGTGGGCGAAGCGGTCGCCGTAGGGCGCGGAGACGCCGGCAGGGTTGTCGAGGGTCAGTCGCACGGGTTTCTCCTTCGGAACTCAGATGTGCCCTCGGGCAGGCGGCCCTGGGCGGCACCACGGACGGCCGTGGCGGGGGTCAGACGAGGGTGGCCAGGTCGGCGGACGGGTCCGGGGCCGCGTGCAGGGTGGCCGCCGCAGCCCGGGCCACCGGGGCCGGGGTGGCGCCGAGGGCGTCGAGGGCGAGGTCGATGTCCTTGGCGGCCAGGGCGACCGCGAACGAGGCCCCACCCGCCGTGCCGCGCGCGATCGCCGCACCCAGCGGACTCGCGGCCAGCACCTCCAGCGCCGCGTCCCGGTCGACCCCGACCGCCCCGGCCACGGCGAGGGTGTCGGCGAGCGCGGCCAGCCCGGTGACCAGCGCGGTGTTCAGTACGAGCTTGAGCGCCGCCCCGCTGCCGGTGGGCCCGCAGCGCCGGACGGTGCCCAGTACCCCCAGGACCGGGCTGACCCGGTCGACCGCCGCGTCGGGCCCGCCGACCAGGACCCGCAGCTCACCGGCCTCGGTGGCCCCGACGCTGCCGCCGACGGGCGCGTCGACCAGGTCGATCCCGGCGGGCAGGCGCCGGGCCAGGTCGCGGACCGCGTCCGGGCCGATCGTGGACATGTCCACCAGGGGGGTACCGGCCGGCAGCGCCCCCACCGCGCCCTCCGCCCCGAACAGCACCGCGTCGACGGCCGCCGCGTCGGTGAGCATCGTGATCACGAGCTCCGCGTCCCGGACGGCTCCGGCGGGGGTGGCGGCCGGGCGCGCGCCGAGGGCGACGAGGTCGGCGGTGCGGGCGGCGGTGCGGTTCCAGACGGTGACCTGGTGGCCGGCGGCGAGCAGGCGGCGGGCGATCGGCGCGCCCATGTGTCCGGTGCCGAGGACGGCGATGACTGTCATGATCACCACGCTAGGCGCGGATCTGCCATGCGACCAACGACTCTTCGGCATCCCCGCCATGTTGTCCTAGCATGGGTACGTGCAGCTCCAGTCGCTCGAGGTCCTCCGCGCCGTCGCCGCGTCCGGCTCGATCACGGCCGCCGCCCGGGCCCTGCGGTTCACCCAGTCGGCCGTGTCCCGGCAGATCGCGGCGCTGGAGGCCGACACCGGCGCGACCCTGTTCGACCGGCTGCCCCGGGGCGTCGCGCTCACGGACGAGGGCCGCTGCCTGCTCGCCCACGCCGAGGCCGTGCTCGACCGGCTGGCCGCCGCCCGCCGGGACCTGGCCGCGCTCCGTGACGGGACGGGCGGCCGGCTCCGGGTCGGCGCTTTCCCCACGGCCGTCGCGGCCCTGGTGCCCCGCGCGCTGGCCACGTTCCGTGCCGCGCACCCCGACGTCGCGTCCTCCCTGGTGGAGGGCCTGACGCCCGGCCTGCTGGAGCGCCTGGAGTCCGGCGACGCGGACGTGGCCGTGGTCAGCGCGGCCCCCGACCAGCCCCTCGACACGGACCGGTACGACCTGCGCCACCTGCTCGACGAGCACCTGCTGGTGGCCGTGCCGCGCACCCACCGGCTGGCCCGCCGCCGCACGGTCCGGTATGCGGAACTGGCCTCCGAGGCCTTCATCGCCGGCTCCGCGACCGCCGAGAACACCCTGCTCCGGGCCAGCCTGCCGCACGGGTTCGAACCCCGGGTGGACATCGTGGCCGCCGAGTGGACGGGCAAGCTGGGCTGCGTGGCCGCCGGGCTCGGGGTGGCGCTGATCCCGGCGCTCGCCGTCCGGGCCACGCCGCCCGACATCGCGCTCCTCCGGCTGCACCGGGACGACACCTCGGTCCGCCGGGTCTTCGCGGCCACCCTCGCCGGGCGCACCCGACCGACCGCGGTCACCCGCTTCGTGGACCTGCTCGCCGAGGTCGCGACGACCCTGTGAACGTGCCACCGCGCCCGGCCAGGGGCGGGGCACAGGCTCGGTCGGCGCGGTTTCCGCCGTGTCCGGCCTGGGCGCAGGCTTGCCGCCGGCAACGATGTCGCCCGGCAAGGGACGGATCCCGTCGTGACGGGCTCCGTGCGGGACGCGCAGTCCTCGGACGCCGTTGCGCGCCGCGTCGTGCCCGAGTTCCGTGCTGGCCCGGCTGAGGGCCGGTTCCCGTCCTGTCGGGCGCGCACCGGTCAGGCGGTCACCTCAGTTTCCCGGTGACTGGTGGCCTCCCCACGCGGAACCCGGTCAGGGCGCGCGGGAATCCGTACCCGTCGGAGGGTTGCGGTTTCCGAGCAGGGTCGCCGTCGCCTCGTCGGCCGGCAGGAACGCCTGTCCGAGGAGATCACCGCCGACGTCATCCGCCGCTACAACGACGTGTTCCAGAAGGGCGACGTCGACGCGCTCGACGACCTGATCGGCGAGGGCTGCGTCATCGAGAACACCGACGGCCAGCGCGTCGAGGGCCGCGCCGCCGCCATCGCGTGGTGGCGGGCCATCGCCGAGAACCGGGCCGCGCACTTCGACCTGGAGGACGTGCACATCGCGGGCGACCGGGCCGTGATCCGCTGGCGGTACGTGTACGACGGCGGCTCCACCCGCGGCGTCAACCTGATGCTGGTCCGCGACGGCCGGATCGTGGAAGGCCTCGGCTACGCCAAGACCACCTGAGCGGGGTACCGGGGCCGCGTGGGCTCAGCCGACGCCGGCCGCCGACGCGCGCAACGCCTCGACCAGCGCCTCCGCCAACGGATGGCCGGCCTTCCGCCGCGCCGTCACCACCCCGACGTACCGCACCGGCCGGGGCTGCTCCACCGCGACCGCCACCAGGTCCCCGACCAGGTCCCCGGCTCCGGCCCGCCCCGGGGCCCCGGGCCGCGCGCCCGCCACCAGCCCGATCTCCGGAATCAACGCCACCCCGACCCCCGCCGCCACCAACGCCTGCGCGAAGAAGTAGTCGGTCGTACCCGCCAGGATCCGGGGCTCGAACCCGGCCAGCCCCGCGTACTGCTCCACCACCGCCCTCGTCTTCGAGCACCCCAGCACCCAGGCCTCCCCGGCCAGCTCGGTCAGATGCACCGACCCGCGCCCGGCGAGCCGATGCCCGGCGGGGAGGACGATCCACATCGGATCCTCGAGTACCGGGGTCCACGCCAACCCCGACCGGTCCCCGAGCCGCACGGGCGGCGGCCCCCCGAAGTGGTACGCCAGAGCCAGGTCCGCCCGCCCCTCCCGCACCCACGGCACCGCGACCTCGGGCTCCCCCTCCAACACGGTCAGCTCCACCTCGGGATACGCCGCCACGAACTGCCCCAACGCGGCCGGCAGCAGCCTCCGCCCGCCGCTGGTGAACGTCGCCACGGTCAGCGCGGCGCGCCCCGAACCGAGCCGGTCGATCTGCTCCTGCGCGTGCCGCAGCTCGGCGGACACCGCGTCGGCGGCCTCGACGAGCAGCACCCCGGCCCCGGTGAGCACCACGCCCCGGGTACTGCGTTCCACCACCGGCGTACCGAGCGTGCGTTCCAGGGCGGCGATCTGCTGGGAGACGGCGGACGGCGTGCACAGCAGCGCGGCGGCGGCCCGACTGAAGCTGCCGTGCTGGGCGACCTCGCGGAGTACCCGGAGCCGCTGGACGTCGATCATCAGTACCCCTAACAGCGCCTTAAGCTTTTCATTACTTCTGCTAATGATCATAATCCGGCAGGCTCGGGGCATGACACCACTCCGGGTCGCCGTGATCGGCGGCAGCCGCTACTTCGGCCGGCTCCTCGTCGACCGGCTCCGCACGTCCGGCGCGCAGGTCACGCTCGTCAACCGGGGCTCCACCCCGCCACCGCCGGGCGTCGACCACGTCCGCGCCGACCGCGACGACGAGCAGGCGCTCCGCGCGGCCCTGGCCGACCGGACCTTCGACGTCGTCCTCGACCAGGTCTGCTCCACCCCGACCCAGGCCGCCGTCGCGCGCCGGGTCCTCACCGGCCGCACGGCCCGCTACGTGATGACCTCCACCATCGAGGTGTACGCCCAGCCCACAGCCCCCGAGGCCGCCCCCGGGTCGCCGCACACGACCAGGCCGCCCGCCCTCCGTGAGCCCGGCAACGCCACGTCCCTGGAAACGGGCGTGCCCGTGCCCCTCCCCGAGGCCGCCTTCGACCCCACCACCTGGCCGGTCGATTTCACCCTGCCCTGGCGCGACCCGACCTTCCGCGACGCCCACTACGCCGAGGGCAAACGCCAGGCCGAGGCGGTGTTCGCCACGGACCCGCCGTTCCCCTTCGTGGCCGTCCGCTCCGCCCACGTCCTCGGCGGCGCCGACTTCACCGGCCGCCTGGCGCACTACGTCGACCGCGCCCGGACCGGTACCCCGATCCTCATCCACCGCGACCCGCGACCGTCCTCGTTCACCCACCCGGACGAGATCGCCGACTTCCTGCACTTCACGGCCCTCGCGGACTTCACGGGCCCCGTCAACGCCCGTTCCCACGGCGAACTCACCGTCACCGACCTGTGCGCCCACCTCACCCCCGCCCCGGTGTACCGCGAGGTGTCCCCGGGCGAGGAGGCGTCCCCCTACTCGTTCGCGCACTACTACGGCATGTCCAACGCCCGCGCCGAGTCCCTGGGCTACCACTTCTCCCACACCGCCGACTGGCTCCCGACCATCCTCAAGGAGACCTGACCCCGGGCGCCCCGTTGTCTTGCCCTGCGGCCCCGACCTCGGATCCGATCCCGAGCGGCCCTGACCCCAGGCCCGTGTCTGTGACCTTCCTCGCGGCCCACCACGCTTGATCTCAACCGAGGTTGAACTCCTACGTTGGCGGCATGGAAAACTACCCACAAGAGACACTGGCCACCCAGCCCATCGGGTACTGGAGCACCGAGACCTCCCGCCTCGTCCTCGCCCGGATCCGCGCCGAACTCGCCCTCGACGACCTCACCCAGCCCCACTGGTGGACCCTCAACCACGTCGCCGGCACCCCCGGCACCTGGACCCGGGCGGCCCTCATCGAGCGCCTGGCCCCGTTCGACAACCTCGGCGTCGACTTCGAGAAGATGCACGACGACCTCCTCGCCCGGGGCCTGCTCCGCGAGGACGCCGGCACCCTGCACACCACGGAAGCCGGCGAGGCCACCCGGCTGCGCGCCAAGGACCGGCTCGACGCCGCCCACGAACAGATCCACGCCGGCATCGACCCGGCCGACTACGTCGCGGCCCTCAACGTCCTCCGCCGCATGATCGCCAACCTCGACGGCAACCCGGACCTGCCCTAGCCCGCCCGGGGCCGGTCCCGAACCGGCAACAGGGACTCCCGTACCCGTCGGATGCGGTGAATCCCTTGGCTTCTGGCGCCCGTGACCTGGCATGATCTGGCTTTCCGGCGGACGGTTGCGCCCGTCGAAAGGAACAGGAGCGCGGCCGTGGACGTGTGGCAGGGGACCGGTTGGCTCGACTGGTGGGCCAACCCGTCCACCTGCCTCGGCTCGGCGGAAGTGACCCTCGAGGCCCGGTTGGACCTCCCCGAGCTGACGGCGACAGCCCGGCTGGTCCACGCGGCGGACCCGGACGAGCTCGAAGGGTTCCTGTTCCTCTGCGAGCTGGATCCCGTCTTCGAGCTGAGATTGAGCGACGAGAGTACGTGGACCGTCGTCGTGCGTTCGACGGAGCGACCCGCCGAATTCACCCTGACCAGGTACAACAGTCCTGTCGACGAGGAGATCCAGGCGACCCTGGAGCTGTGAGTCGAAGGACCCGGGCATCGACGCGCGGGTGCCCGTACCCGTCGAAGTGGGGTGAGTCTTGTCGGTGGGGGCCGCTATGGTGCCGGGCATGACGGACGGGTATCAGATGTTGACGTCGCTGCGGGCCGATCCCACCGGCGCCCAGCTCGGTGTGTCCCTGCCCCCGGGGCGGCTCGTGGCCCCCGAACCGGGGATGGACGAAGACTGGGAGGGCCCGGCCTACTGGCTGAGCGACGCCGTCCCGGACTCCGACCTGTTCACCCGGCTCCGCGGCTCCGGACTGTGGCCGGTGCTGCTGGGCGGCTACCACGGTGACGAGAACCGGCCCTGGGTCGACGGCGAGATCACGCCCGGCGAGATGTCGGCACCCTCGGTGTTCGACGCGGCGGAACTCCTGGCCGGGTGGTGGTCCGACGCCGCCGCCCCGGGCGAGGAACACGACCACCTCGACCGCGACGACCGCCTGAAGGTCACCGCGCCCTACGGTGCCTCCTGGCCCGGGCTGGCACCGGCCGGCACGCCGTCGGCCGCCCCGGACACCGCCGCCGACGAGCTCGCCCGATTCGTGATCGCGGACCCCGACACCTTCGGCCTCAACGGGGTCCGCCTCGGCCTGGTGCCCGCCACCCGGAGCGCCGACACGATCGCCGCGCTCGGCTGGACCGGCCCGGTGAACCACGAGAACGACACCGCGAGGCACGCCGCCGTGCTGCGCGACTGGGAGGACCGGTTCGGCGCGCGCGTCGTGGCCGTCGGATTCGCCACCCTGCACCTCAGCGTCGCCGCCCCACCGACCACGCCCGAACACGCGCTGCACGTGGCCGCCGAGCACTTCGCGTTCTGCCCCGACAACGTGTGGCAGAACGCGAAGGACCTGCGGGACTACGCGGGGCGGCTCACGGGTACCGACACTTGGCACTTCTGGTGGGACTGACCAATGCCTGAGCAGCCAAAACCCGGTGACAAGCGGATGGGTGTCCACCTACCGTTGTCCGAAGATGCATGACACGAGGAAAACGATGAACAACGACACGCTGACCATGGCGGAGGAGATCCACACCTGGTTCACCGACGGCCTCCCCTACGACACGATGACCACCCGCTTCCACCACCAGACCGGCGTCCGGGTCCCCCCGGCGGGCTGGGCCGCCTACCGCGAGTCCCATGACCTGCCGCACATCCTGACGAACCTGGTCCCGTGGCAGGTGGAGCCGATCCACCAGTTCCACCTGATCCTCACCCGCCTGCGGGACGAGGAGCGCCGCCGGGCCGGCGAAAAGCTGGACCTGGAAACCCTTTCGCGGGTACGCGACTGGGGCACCCGGCTCCGCGCCCACGGACTGGTCGTGAGCTACGACCCGGCCACCGAACAGGGCTTCAGCCTTGTTCCGGCCCGGCCCGGGGTCGACACGGACCTGGTGCGGGTTCCGTAACACCTGCCGCAGCGGCCGCCTGTCACCGTCCCGCCCGGGCGGGCCAGGCGCGTGCGGGGCCTGGCGCGCCGCGGTCAGGCCGAGAACTCGAACACGCCGACCAGCGTCAACTCGTCGTAGCGCCGGCCAACGTGCGTCGCGCCGTCGAAGTCGATCATCGTGAAGCACGCGTTGGCCTTGCGGATGCCGTGCTGCTCGCACGCGGCCCGGAGCGCGGCGTCGAACTGTTCCGAGTACGCGACCTCGTCCATGACCTGTGCCACGTCCACGATCTCGCCCGCGAAGTACGCAGAGAAGAAGTCGAAGTCGAACCACGGCACCCCGGCGTCCTGACAGAAGCCGCACGCGGCGCCGGAACCCTCCACGTCGAAGTAGCGGAACCAGTCGTCGTCCGTTCCTTCCCGGACGCCGATCCAGACGTGGATCGTCCTGACCTGCCGGCCTGTCTTCGCCGTCCTGTCCCTGTCCTTGTCGGCTGTCGTCGCGGTCTTCGGGGTTACGTCACCCCACCCGCACCGCACGTCGACCGTGCTAGCGGGCCGTTCCGGGTGGGGACTTGAGCAGGGTTCCCGCCTCCGTGGCATAACCGCCGCGCCCCGCTCGCAGGGCGCTGGCCGCCATCCGGACCAGATCGATCGTGACACCCGCACCACCGCTCGGGTCGTGGACCTTCAGCTTCAGATCGAGGCTGACCGAGGTCCCACCCCAGCCCCGCGCCTCGATATTGAGGTACGCCACCTTCTCCGACCCCAGTTGTGACAGGTAGCCGATCGGAGCCATCTGCACCTTGTCCGCAGTGGACTGATCGGTGTTCAGGGCGTTCACCTTGGACTGCTTCTTGCTGCCGCCGTTCTCGGCGAGGTTGCGGAAGTCCTCGGTGCCACCCAGATTGACCTGGTACGAACTGGCCAGGGTCAGTCCGCGCTCCTCCAGCAGGCCCAGCAGTGTGCGGTGCACGATCGAGGTGCCGAACTGGCTGGTCAGATCGTCACCGAGCAGCGGCAGGCCGGCCGCCTCGAACCGCTCGACCAGCTCCGGATCGCGGGCCACCACGTCGGAGGTGGTGTTGATGAACGCGGCCCCGGCGCGCAGGGCGGCCTCGGCGTAGGCCCGGGCCACCTCGGGCAGCCCGGACGGCGCCGAGTAGAGCACGACCTCGGCGCCGGCCAACGCCTGCGCGATCCGGTCGATCCCGGTCGCGTCGGTCAGGCCGCGCTGCACCAGTACCCCTGAAGGTGGTATTTCGGTTTCCAGGCGCGGGAAGTTGTTGGGGGCCGCGAAGATCGCTTCGGCCAGGTCCTTGCCGACCTTGCCGGTGGACAGGGCGAATGCCGCCACGAAGTCGATGTCGCCGACGCCGAGGCCGTCGATCTCTGGGCGGTGGATGCCGACCAGGCTGCCGGAGGCGCGGTAGAACGCGATCCCCTGCACCAGCGCTGACGTGTTGTTACCCACCCCGACAACGGCGACCCTGACTCTGTTGATCATGAAGGCGAGGTTACAGCCACCTCAGCCTCTGATGGCGTGCAGCCAGTCGCGGCCAGGCTCGGCGTGGAACCAGAGCCGATCGGCGTTCCGGCGCCACTTGGGGCGTGGACGCCCGCGCGAGCACCGCGTCCCGCGTACCCGTCAGTCATGCGGTAAGACCGGGCAGTCCCGCCTGTGCTCTCCAGGCGGTGGGATCGCTCGGCCCGAGAGTCCAGGTGACGATCTGTCGCGCGGCCCGCTCGAATGCCGCTGCCAGAGAATGCTCATCGTCCACCACCACGCTGAGTGGTCGACGTGCTCGACGCGGGCCTGGGCCGTGCTTGTGCCCTCATGCTGCGACGAACTCGCCGGTGCGGTCGTAGTGTTCCAGCAGCCGCAGCAACGCCGGCAGGCTGGTGGCGTGCGGGGTGGGTAGTTGGTCGGGGTGGAACCAGCCGGCGTCGGTGGTCTCGTCGGTCTGCGTCACCAGGTCCCCGGTCCACGCGGTGGCGAGGAAGACGGTGATGTGGGACTGGTAGGTGTGCCCCCACTGGTTGGTGACCGCGGAGTCGGCGCCGCTCAGGATCGCGATCGGGGCCAGTTCGGTCGGGGTCAGGCCGGTTTCCTCCCACTCGCGGACCGCGCACTGGCGCACCGAGTCGCCCAACTCCATCCCGCCGGCCGGCACCGCCCACAGGCCGTTGTCGCTGCGCCTGATCAGCAGGATGCGGCCCTCATCGTCACGCAGCAGGCAACGTGCACCAACGAAGATCAGCACCTCCTCGTCACCCGCGAGCGCGCGCAACCTGCCGTGGTATGACTCCGCCCAGCTCATGCACCCGAGCATAGCCACGGCCGGGCAGCGTCCGCGTCGGCCGCCGCGGCTCGCCGCTTCCAGGTGGTCACGGTGTGCGCGCGGGCCACAGGACGAGGGGATCTGGTTCCACGACCGCTGGCGCCTGGCGCGGATCGGGCGGGTCGGCGTGCCGCTGGTGCTGATGTTGCATCCGCGCGACCACTACGACATGGCCGACCCGCCGGATGAGCTGGCCGCCGGTACCCGGCCCGGGCGTAGAGGAGTGTCCATAGTGGTCAAGCGTCCGGACGGGGACGAGTCACGATTTCAGGCGCAAGTCGCTGGACCCCTCGCTGACGGGCGCTCCCGCCATCGATCGACGACATATGATGCCAATGGTCCATTGGGGATGGTCCTCGATCGGGCATCGCCATGGGGATGGCCCGAGTTCGGGGCCGGAGCGAGTCCGAGGTGGATCCAGTTCACGGGGAGGGTGCAAATTGGGGCGCTATGGGGAGGGGTTCGCGGGCAGGGGCGGTGCTTTCAATGTCGGCGACGCGATCGAACGGGTCCCGGGGCTGTCCGACCGGGAGCGCGAGGTCCTGGAGCTGCTCGGGTCGGGTCTGTCCAATCGCGAGATCGCCAACGCACTGACTGTGGGTGAGCGCACGGCCAGGGCGCATGTCGAGCGGGTGTTGTTGAAGTTGAGCGTGGCCAGCCGGTCGCAGGCGGGCATCGTGGGCTATGCCGTACGGCGTCAGAGGCAGAACGGCCATGGCGAAAGTGCCAATAGCGACCAAAGGTCCCCGCGGACGAGACTTGCTGGCACGGAGATCGACTCCCGAGGAAACTGAGGAGTGACTGATGACGAAGAAGAGATTCGCCACGGTGATGGTGGCGACGGCGGTCGGGGCGGCGAGCCTGCTGGGCGGCGTGTCTTCGGCGCAGGCGAGCGTCGCCGGCGTGAACGCCGACTACTACTGCTCGTCCGGTCCGTACACGACGGACAATGGCACCCGGGCCGCGGCGACGTGTCAGAGCTACGGTCGGCAGGTGAAGGTCAAGGCGGAGTGCGACTGGTCGCCGTGGAGCATCTCCTCCAACGCGTTCAACTCCAACCTGGAGTACCGCAAGACCAACGGTTCCTGCTCGAACGGCATCGAGTCCGCCTTCATCGCCTGGGTCTGACCTGATTGTGAAGAAAGCGTAATATGGGCGGGCGAGCACTTGGACTCTTCGGGTCCGGGGCTCGCCCCCTCCGATGTCCCACGCTCGTTGCTTCGACTCGATGAGGATTCCGCCATGACAGCCAGCAGGCCGGCCATCCTGGAGATGACCGCGATCGAGAAGTCCTATCACGCCGGCTCGCTGAGAGTGCCGGCCCTCGGCGGTGTCTCCCTGCGGGTGGGGCCGCGCGAGCTGGTCGCGGTGATGGGGCCGAGCGGCTGTGGGAAGTCCACCCTGCTGGCGATCGCCGGCGGCCTGCTCCGGCCGGGCGGTGGGGACGTGGCCGTCGCCGGATCCTCGCTGGGTCGGCTGAAGGGCGGGGCGCTGCACCGTCATCGCCGCAGGTACATCGGCTACGTCTTCCAGGACTACAACCTGATGCGGACCCTCACCGCCGCCGAGAACGTGGCGCTGCCCGACGAGCTGTCCGGCATGCGCCGCGCCGAAGCCCGGCGGCGGGCCCTCGTCGCGTTGGAGTCCGTGGGCATGGCCGGGCAGGCGACCCGGTTCCCGGACCAGCTGTCCGGCGGGCAGCAGCAACGGGTCGCCCTCGCGCGCGCGATCTCGGGGGACCGCCAACTGATCCTCGCCGACGAACCCACCGGCGCCCTGGACTCGAACACCGCCACGGGGGTACTGGAGCTGCTGCGGGGACTGGTCGACGCCGGCGCCGGCTGCGTGCTCGTGACCCACGACCCGGCCGTCGCGGCCCGCGCGGACCGGGTGATCCACATGCGTGACGGCCTGATCCGCGAGCGGCCGTCGGGTGCCGGCCAGTGAGCGCGCTGCGCCCCCTGGCGCTGGCCCTGCGCATCGCCCACCGTTCGCTCCGTCGTTCGCCGCGCCGCAGTCTGCTGCTCGCCGTCTTCGTCGCGGTCCCGCTGGCCGCCGCCACCTTCGTGAGCACCCTCTCCGCCACGGCCGTGCCCAGCCCGGAGGAGTACGCCAGCCGCGCGCTGGGCGCAGCGGACCTGCGGGCCGAACTGCCCGACCTCAACGCGAAGCCGCCAGCCGAGGCGCTGAGCGAGGGCACCGCGACGATCAGGGGTCTGGTCCCCGGTGCCGCTGACATCCAACCGGTGATCAGCCAGGACACCCGCCTGAGCAGGGGAGAGCGGGAGGTGGCCGGCACCGCGTTCGGCCTCGACGCCGCCAGCGCCGTGCACGCCGGACGGTTCACCGTCGAGCGCGGTGCGCTGCCCGGGGCGGCAGGGGAGACGGCCCTGTCGACCGCGGTGGCCCGCAGACTCTCCGCCCAGCCCGGGGACCGGGTCACCGTCGGCGGCACGGAGCTGACCGTGACCGGCCTGGTGGTGGACCGGGCCGACACCACCCGCACGTTCGCCCTCACCACCGTGTCGGCGGCGAGCGCCATCGCGACCCGGGCGGCCGGTGGTGCCCAGCCGTCCACCGTCGCCTACGCCTGGCATCTGACCGGCGTGGACCCGGAGGCCACCAGTCGCAGCCTCCAGGGTGCCGGCTGGCGCACGCTCGACAGGGACGACTTCGCCAGCAAGGGCGAGGAGCAGAGCGGTGAGCTGCCCGCACTGATCCTGGGCCTGACCCTGCTGATGCTGGCGCTGGCGACCCTGCTGGTGGGGGCCGGGTTCGCCGTCGCCGCCAGTTCCAGTCGCCGGGAGATCGGGCTGCTCGCGGTCTCCGGGGCCAGTCCGGCCCAGCGGCGGCTGGTGCTGACCTGCAACGGCCTCGTGCTCGGGGTGGTCGCCACCGTGATCGGCCTGGGGTGCGGGGTGGGGCTGGCGGCCGTGGGCTATCCGCGGGTCGGGGCCAGCCTCGACCAGGTGTGGACCGGGCTCCGGCTCGACGTGCCGATGATGCTGGTGTTCGGCCTCGTCGGCCTCGGCGGCCCGGTCCTCGCGGCCTGGCTGGCGGGCCGACACACCGCCACCATGGACCCCTGGCTCGCACTACACGAGCGGGCCTCGGTCACCGGACGGTCGGTCACCCGGCGGACGCACCGCTGGGTCGCGGTGGCGGCGGGCACGGCGGCGGCTGTGCTCGGACTGGCGACTCTCGGCGCCAGCCTGGCCCTGACCGCGCTGGGTGCGCTCCTGGCGGTGGTCGCGGTGGCAGGGGCGATCCGACTGGCGGTGCCCTGGCTGGCCCGCAGGGCGGAGTCAGCCCGCCCGGGGACCCGGGTGGCCCTGCGGTCGCACGCTGCCGCCCCCGGCCGTGGCGCGGCGTTGATCGCGGCGGTGGGCGCGGTGGTCACGGTCGCCGGCCTGGTGATGCTCGGGGTCGGCGGACTCACGGAGAAGTCGGCTGCCGCCTATCGGCCGAAGGCGCCGGCTGGCGCGACGATCGTGGACACCCATGACACGCTCCCGGCCAGCACGGTCTCCGACATGACGCGCCGTCTCAACGCGACCGGGACCGCCCGGATCAACCTCGCCATGCCGCCGGAAGCCAAGAGGCCGAACACCTATTTCGTCGTGGTCGACAACCCGGCAACCGACTGTTACGACCGTCCACGGGAGGACCCGCAGGTGTGTGCCCGGCGAGCAGGCTTCGCGGACACCACCTTCTGGCAGCTCGGCATCGTGGGCCCGGAGCAGATGGCCGTGATCCTCGGTCGACCCCTGACCGCTGACGAGGACACCGCGTACCGCGAGGGCAAGGTCATCGCCCTCACCGACCGGGTCGTCTCGAACGGCCTGGTCCGGACGTCGTACCGGGGCGTCGAAGGCACACCGGCCCGGCAGCTTCCTCCGCACCCGGCCATCGTCGCCGCCGGTGCCCGGGTCTACGGCGAGGTCCCCTTCGCCTACATCTCGCCCGAGGGCGCCCGTGCCGCCGGGTACCAGAACCACCCCCAGGTGCAGTACTTCATCCGGAGTGCGGGCACCCCTCCGGAGACGGGTGAGGACGCCGCCCGCGCCCTGCTCACCGCCGACAGCGGCGGCTACGGTCGGCTGTACGTGGAACGGGGCAACCCCGGGAGCCGGCAGCTGTGGACCATCCTGATGATCTGCGCCGGGGTGCTGCTGGCGCTCGCCGCCGTGGTCGCCGTGCTGGCGGTCGCGCTCGCGGCCGGAGAGCTGGCCCCGGAGTTCGCCACCCTCGCCTCGGTGGGCGCCACGGCGGGGTTCCGGAGGGGCCTGAGCGCGGCGTACTCCGCGGTCACCGCCACCCTCGGTGTCCTGCTGGGGCTGGTGGTGCTGGCCGCGGTCAGTCCCGCCCAGACCCGGGCGATGGCGGTGCCGTCGAGTGGTCTGGCGTGGCTGTTGCTGCTGGGGACGGGGGCGGCCGCGATCGTGGTCTCCGTGGCCGGGGGCTGGCTGACCAGTCCCCGGCCGTCGAGCCTCGTGCGGCGGGTGGACTGACCCCGGTCGGGGGCGGGTTCACCCTGGCCACGGACACCGCGCGTCCGGCGTCGGCGGGATTCGGAGGCGGGCCCCGCTCGGGGATTCACTCGGGTCGGGCCCGCCCGCTACCGCACGGTCCGGAAGAACGTCCGCACGTCCTCGGCCAGGAGGTCGGGCACCTCCATCGCGGCGAAGTGCCCGCCCCGGTCGTACTCCGCCCAGTGCGTGATCGTGTTCACCTGGTCGCCGTACTGCCGGATCGCGATGTCCTCGGCGAACACCGCCACCCCGGTGGGTACGCCGGACGGCGTGGGCCAGTTGTGGGAGTTGACGGACTCGTAGTAGAGGTTCGCGGCCGTGCCGGCGGAGCCGGTCAGCCAGTACAGCATGATGTTGGTGAGCATCCGGTCCCGGTCGACGGCGGTCTCGGGCAGCCCGTCGCCGAACGTCCACTCCTGGAACTTCTCCACGATCCAGGCCAGCAGCCCCACCGGCGAGTCGGTCAGGGCGTAGCTGATCGTCTGTGGCCGGGTGGCCTGGATCTGGAAGTACGCGTTGCCCGTGGACATGAACCCCTGCATCCGCTCGTAGCGGACCCGTTCGGCCTCGGTGAAGCCGGCCAGGGTCGCCTCGTCCACGCCACCGAACGGGATGAACCCGGCGCTGGCCGCGTTGACGTGCACGCCGACCACCCGCTCCGGGGCGACCCGGGCCAGGTCCGGGGCCACGAAGGCGCCGAAGTCGCCGCCCTGGGCGCCGTACCGGTCGTAGCCCAGCCGGGTCATCACCTCCGCGATGGCGCCGGCCATCCGCTGGCTGTCCCAGCCCGGCTCGGTCGGGGCGGAGGAGAAGCCGAATCCGGGCAGGCACGGGATGACCAGGTGGAACGCGTCGGCCGGGTCGCCGCCGTGGTTGCGCGGGTCGGTCAGGGGGCCGATCACGTCGAGGAACTCGATGATCGAGCCGGGCCAGCCGTGCGCGAGGACCAGGGGCAGCGCGTCGGGCTCCGGCGAGCGGACGTGCAGGAAGTGCAGGGTGACGCCGTCGACGTCCGTGGTGAACTGGGGGTAGCTGTTCAGCAGGGCCTCGTGTTCGCGCCAGTCGTAGCTGGTGCGCCAGTACTCGGCGAGTTCCCTCAGGTAGCTCGTCGGTGCGCCCTTGGTCCATTCCGCGCCGGGCAGCTGGGCCGGCCAGTGGGTGGCGGCCAGCCGTTCGCGCAGGTCGACCAGTTTGGCCTCGTCGATCGCGATCTTGAACGGGAAAATGTTGTCGCTCACGGGTACCCTCCGGCTGTTCGTGGATCTCTTCTGCCGTCAGCCTGGTTCCTGGCCGTTCGGCCCACAAGATCCGTCGGACTGTTCGGGTAGTTTCGGGACGACCCTGCCTCTGACCTGCGAGGTCACGCGGAACGTGGGATGACGGTGGGACAACCGGGGGGTTGGATGACACAGTCGGCGGTGGTCGCGCTCGCCGAGGAGTTGCGGCAGGCGCGGAGCCGGGCCGGGCTGACCCTCAAGCAGCTCGAACGGCACACCCACGCCAGCGACTCCTCCCTGGCCCGCTACCTGGCGGGCAAACTCCTGCCGCCCTGGCCGCTCGTGGAGACGCTGTGCCGGCTCAGCGACCGCGATCCGCTGGAGCTGCGTCCCCTGTGGGAGCGCGCCGACCAGGAGCGCCGCACCCGGCCGGCCGGCGCGACCGCGCTCAACCACCTGCCGGCGGCGGCCGCCGACTTCACCGGTCGGGCGGCCCTCGTCAAGGCCCTCACCGCAGGCAGGGCGGGCACGGTCGACGTCATCGACGGGATGGCCGGAATGGGCAAGACCACCCTCGCCGTGCACCTCGGGCACCGGCTGGCCGAGAAGTACCCGGATGGTCAGTTCTATGTTGACCTGCACGGTTTCACCCCCGGCCGGGCGTTGGTGGACCCGACCGGCGCCCTGGGCACGCTCCTGCGGCAGGCCGGCGTGCCCGACGCGGCGATCCCGGAGGACCCCACGATGGTCGCGGGCCTGTGGCGGGCCCGGCTCGCCGACCGGCGGGCCGTGGTCGTGCTCGACAACGCCGCCGACGAGGCCCAGGTCAGGCCCCTGCTGGTCGGCACGCCCAGCTGCCGCACGCTGATCACGAGCCGCCGCCGCCTGGCCGGCCTGGACGGGGTCCGCCCGGTGTCCCTGGAGCCACTGTCCGACGTGGAGGCGGTGGAACTGTTCGACCGGTCACTCGGCGCGGGCCGTGCCGCCGCCGAACCGGAGGCCACCGCCGAGGTGCTCCGGCTGTGCGGGCGGCTGCCGCTGGCGATCCGGCTCGCCGCCGCGCGGCTCCGGCACCGCACCACCTGGGACGTCGCCTACCTCGCGGACCTGCTGCGCGACGAGCACCTCGGGCTCGCGGTCCTCGATGTCGGAGACCGGAGCGTGGCCGGCGCGTTCGCGGTCTCCCAGCAGCGGCTGGCCACCGACCAGCGCCGGGTGTTCGGACTCCTCGGTCTGATCCCCGGCGACGACGTCGACGCCCACGCCGTGGCGGCCCTCGCGGACCTGCCCCTGCACCGGGCGGCCAGCGCGCTGGAGGACCTGACCGACGCGCACCTGGTCGAACAGCGCACCCGGGGCCGTTACCAGCTGCACGACCTGGTCCGGCAGCACACCCGGGCCGCCGCGGAGGCCAACCTGTCCCAGGCCGACCGCGACGGCGCGGTCCACCGCCTGCTCGACTACTACGCCGCCGCCACCACCGCCGCCGCGAACCGGCTCCCGAACCGCGACTGGCGCATGGCGTTCCCGGTCGACCGGCCCCCGGCGACCCTCCCCACCCTGAACTCCCCGCAGACGGCCCTGCGCTGGCTGGACACCGAACGCGCCAACCTCGTCGCCGCGATCACCACGGGCCCCGACCGGCACGCGTGCACCCTGGCCCAGGCCCTGGTGCCGTACTTCCGGGCCCGGGTCCAGCACCACCACGACATCGTGACGGTCACCCTGGCCGGCGAGGCCGCCGCCCGCCGGCTCGGCGACGCGTCCGCCCGCGCGACCCTGATGCGGCACCGGGCCGGCGGGCAGGTCAACACGTTCGCCACCGCCCACGCGGTCGCCCTGGCCCGGGAGGCGCTCGACCTGGTCCGCACCACCGACGACCGCCGCGCCGAGCTGTACATCCTGCACCTGATCGGCTACGCCATCGAGACGACCGAAGACTTCGAGGCCGCCCTCGTCCCGCTCCAGGAGGCCGTCGACCTGTACCGTGCCCTCGACTCCGCCGACAACGGCCCCATCCCGCTGGCCACCCTCAGCCGCGCCCTTCTCGGACTCGGCCGGCTCGACGAGGCCGACGCGGTCGCCGCCGAGGCCGTCACCCTCGCCGAGGCCGGTGACTACCCCTACGTCACGGCCGTCGCCCAGCTGACCTTCGGCCGGGTCGCACTCGCCAGGAAACAGCCCGCCGAGGCCCTCGGGCACTTCGAGGAGGCGTTCACCCGCGCCCGCGAACTCGACCACCAGCTCATCGAACTCAACGCCGTCTTCGGCCTGGCCGTCAGCCACCGGGGGCTCGGCGACCTGCCCACGTCCCTCGGCTACCACGACGCGACGGAGTCACTGGCGAAGGACCTCCGGATGGGTACGGCCATGGCCGCCATGATCCTGTCGCGCGCCGAGACGCTCCGGCACTTCGACCGCCGGGCCGAGGCGCGCGCCTGCTACGAGGAGGCGATCGTGCACTACGCGGCCGGCGACCGCCCGGACATCCTCACCTGGGTACGCGCCGAACTGGCGGCACTGGACGCCGAGTGACCCGTCAGCGAACGGTGCTCCATGTCCGCACCGTTCGGCGGCGCGGCGCAGGCTGGAGCGGGAGAGCGCCGGACGGATCGCTGTCCGGGAGGCGCGTCGTGACTCACCGCGAGCCGGCCCGGCGTCCGTTGCCGTGCCGGAGTTGCGCCACCGCGCGGTCCTGACCGAGCGGGAGGCGAAACATGCGAAACCCTCGATGGGTACGTTCCCCCGGTGCCGCGCGGCCCCGACCGCCCCGACAGGGTTGGGTGCGACGAAAGAAGCCCCTGACTGCCATACCGGCTGGTCAGAGGCTTCTGTGTACTGCCCGGAAATCTGTGGTGCGCCTGATCGGGGGTCTTTCGAGCCCAGACTGGGAGGCGTGGCGTCTACTTGACCGTTAGCATCTATATGCAGAGTTTAATATTTCTTGTACTTTTTGGGTAAAGAGGCACTATTTAATAGTTGCACGTGGGCTCCGCATTCTGATCAGCGTGTCGCCCGAGATGCTTCACGGTCCAGGCGTAGCGTGCTGAGCATGTGGAGTATCAATTTCTCTTGGTTGAAAATTGGAGCTGGAATGAGCCGCAAATGATTGTAGTGGAGCCAGTTCTGACAGCCGAAAAGCTCAATAGCTTGCTGAATGAGGCTCATGAGCAATCTGGCCTGGATTATAAGCGACAGCTCAATCTGGCCGAAACTCGCGACGTTGTGGAGTTGGCAAAAGACGCTGCGGCAATGATGTCTGAGGAGTTGGGTGGGTACATCGTTTTCGGGGCCGACGACGCAGGTAAGCCCGTCGCCGACCTCACTGACACTCTGGCAAAGCTATTTGATGAAGCAACGGTACGGCCAAAGCTTGCCAAATACATTGATGCACCGTTCGAAGTCCGTACCGCTCGGCATACAATTCAGGGCTGTAACCTCGTCCTATTGTACGTCGCCCCTCACCGCGACGGCTGGTGTGTCTTCAGGGCAATCGGAAACTATCTCGATGGCAAAGTCCAAAAGACGGTTTTTACGCCAGGGGACGTATTCGTCAGACATGGAACCTCTAGTGAGCGTTGGAATGCGACCGATCAGCAACGCCTCATTGGGCGAATTGTGGAACGTCGAAAAGAAGCCTGGAGAATGGAGCAGCGCAAAGAGTTTGCGAGCCTCCTCACTACTGGCATCGCGGCAGCAGAGTTGGAACGCGGGCCCGCATCCCTGATGAGTTGGCGGCTCGATGCGGAAGCGTTTGATCAGCTTGCTACGGAGCTTATGCGCCGCAACGATGCCATTCCGCTTCGGCAAATGCTTCTGCGTTCGATAGCTGACGTTCCGGGAGCACTTTCTTCGCCGGGTGATTTCGCAACGTTACTTGACCGCATTGCGAGCCTTGGCGCCCTCGCGTTGACATACGAACAGCACGAATGGTTCTCGCGAGCAGTGGAAGCGCTCGTGCAAGCTTACAGTCGCGTCGAAAATGTCTCTGGGTCTGAAGCCGCACGCGCGTGGATGATGACGATGACGCGAGCCTACGGGTTGGGTGGCCTTTCTGTGCGGCTCAAGAACTGGAAAGCCGTACGTCAGTTGGCGGTCCAACAAGCAGAAGGGCCCGAGTTCTCGTACTATCGGAGTTGGTCGCGTCACGCGATCACCATGGCATCGCGTGCTCAAATCATCAATGAAGGGCAGAATGGACTTATCGACGGAGCGCGCAACGTTGTGCGCGAAGTTGCAGCCCTTCGTATCGATGTGGATTCAGAGTCTGAGAAGGTGCTTGATAGCCTTTGTCAATTCGATGCCCTAGTGGCTCTTTCGGTTATCGATGAGGCCAGCAGAATTAGCTCATCGGATTTCTATACAAACTTTGCCCGATACTATGAGCACAGGACGCAACCCATCTTTTCTCGAATCATCCGTGACGAGGAAATGAGGGCAGCCATTTTCAGTGGAACCGACAAGCAATTGGCCGAAGCAATTTCCGCCGTCGACAAGCTCGCTACGAGCGAGGGCTTCCGCTATGGCTACGACGGGATCAATGACCAAGCGGTGAATGAGTTTATCGCCGCGAATCGAGCATCAAAATAGTTGCTGGAGGGAGGTCTCATGGCGCGCTGGCGAGAGTTTGAGCTACTAGCCGAGCGGATACTTGCAGAACTTCAGCCAGATGCGGCAGTGAAGTGGAACGATCTTATCGACGGACACATTACTGAGGCCAAGCGTCAGGTTGATGTTTCGATTCGATGGACGTCGGGCGACGATGAATATTTAACCATCGTGCAAGCAAAAGACCACGGCAGGCCTGCCGACATCAAAGTCGTAGACGAGTTCCTGTCTGTAATTAGGGACGTAAAGGCGAGCTCGGGTATCCTGATATGCCGATCGGGCTTTACTAAGGCGGCCCATACCTATGCCCGCAATAGCGGTGTCTCGTTGTTGAATCTGCATGACGCACAATCGATAAACTGGTCGTTGGAACTCACGATTCCCATCGTCTGGATCGAACTTACGCCGAGGGTGCGTGTCGAATGGTCCGCGTATTTTGAAGCTGGTGACAGTTTTCCTGACAAGGATCCACTCGGACCGCCGATGACGACGGACGGAGGGAAAACACGGATCAATCCGATGTCGACCTTTGAAAGATATTGGGGCGGCCCCGATGCCATCAGGACGCTTGGACAGATACATCACCTGCTATCCGACCAGCCGGTACAGGCGATCGTCCAAGACTCTAACGGGCAAGTTCAGCTACGACCCGTTCAGGCATTGACTATTGCCTACACCATTGACCGCAAAGTCTGGCTTGGCCAGTTCCGTCCTGCGGAATGTCGAGGCCTCGTCGATTATCTTGATGGGCAAGCGTTCACGGCTTCATACCTGCCGTTAGCCGAGATTCCAGCCCAGCGAAGCGACGAGTGGGAGGAAGTCGACGCCGTTGACCGCCTCGCAATCACCACGCGCGGAACCGTCGTGACGACGGCACAGATCAAGCTTGTGAGTGATGGAAAAGTGGAGCAGCTCGATATTCGCTACCTTGGGCCAAACCCAAACAGGGATTAGCAACGTTGCCACCTCCGGACGTTCGCTGGCCTGCAGGGCGTCACTACAACCCCCGCCAACTCCCGCCCGACCCGTTCTTCACGCCCGCAAGCCGCTCCCTCAACACCTCCCCAAACACCGGGCTGTCTCCTGCCCGCCTCAGCGGCCCCGTTATCTGCATAAGGTCGCGCATGAGCAGCAGCGTCTCGATCCCATCCCACCGCGCGAGGTCGTAGCCATACACCGTGGCGAAGGTGGCGGTCCACTCTGGGCCCTTGCCGTAGCGACGGGCGGCGTGCCACGTCGGCACCAGATCGACTTCGCGCGGCCCGATCGACACCCAGTCCCAGTCACCGAGCACAGCTGCATCTGGCCCGGCGGTGGTGTTCCACAAGAGGTTGCCCGCCCAGGCGTCGCCGTGGATCAGGCCGTGACCGAGTGGCGAATCGAGGGCCTGGACGCGAGCTTGGACGTCAATCACCAGGTCACGGAGCCAGGCCAGGTCGTCAGGCGCGAGGGCTTCCGCATGCTCCGGGGCGTCGAGCACTGCGGAGAGCGAGGTCAGCGGCTTCCAGTGCTCCAACAGCACAGGCGGCGGCTCGGCTTCGTGGAGATCCTTGAGGATGCGGGCAAGGTGAGCCGAGCTGAACTCCCGCCCATCCTCGGGCTGGGGGTAGTAGCTCCAGAAGCTGACGGTGGTCGTCTCGTCAACGGCTACCGCCTCGGCGTCAAGGCGCGGTGCCGTTGCGGCAACCCCTCCGTACTCCAACCAGTGAACAACGCCCTGGATGCAGCGGGTCCGGTCGAGGTCGCCGCCGTGGGTGATCCGGGCGACGGCGTCTTCCCCGGGAAGCAGGTAGACGGCGTTGCTGTAGTGGTGGATGAGCTTCGCGCCCGCGACCGACAGGCCGCGAGTTGCGCAGGCCGACTCCAGTGCGTGACGTAGCACCGGTGTCTCCGCTGCTTCCTTGACCGGGTTGTGCGGTGAGCTGGTCACTGGCCGAGGTTACCTCTGCCGTACACGATCTCGGCGCGTTCGAAGCCTCGGCGCTAGACCTGTAGCCAGCCGCCCACGGTCGCCAGGACGAGTCCGGCCACGATGATGCCCGCACCCCAGCCGATGCCGCTCCCCGCGATCATCTCGGCGATGAGCTGACGAAGTCGGGCGACATCTCCAAAACTGCTCTCGCCGGCGTGCTCCCCCTTGTTCCGGAAGGTCCACCAAGCTCTACCAAACAGCACGAGGGCGCCGACAAGCTCGACTGACTGGCCAATGGCCGAGATGACCTGACCGTATTGCTGCACTTTGCTAGCTTATGCGGGAGCGTTTGGCGCCCCTACGCTGCCGCCCCGATCAACGGCCGCAACTCGGCTTCGAGCTCCTGGACAGCTCCGAGGTGACCGAACGGCTGGAGCTGCCGCCGGGTGGCGTTGACCGCCTCAACTCCCCGCCTAGTCGTAAGCGCCTGGAGGAGAGGTGCCGTGCTCCGCAGTGCGGCGCACGCCTGGTCGACGTCGCTCTGGCTCGAACTACCGGCGGCAGTCAAGAACGATGAAGCGAGCGTCGCCGTCACCAGCACCTTGCGGCGATCCATGCCACCGCTCACATCGCTGGCAACGACGCCGGCGAACCGCTGCACGTCGGCGGTTCTGCCCAGGTCGGCCATCGCGTAGGTGAACTCGGCGTGCAACTGGATGTGGGTAAAGAACCGAATCCAGAGCGGCTCGTCGTCGAGGACGAGACCTTCCATAGCGGTCTCGGCCTGATTCATGGCTGCGGCGCAGCGCCGGGAGTCCCCGAGGCGGGCATGGGCCCGCGCCTCGATCGCCAAACAGCGCGCCGCAGATCCATGCGAACCGGCGTCGAGCGCTGCTCGGTGGCCAGCTCTGGCTAGCGAGACCGCCTCGAGTGCGTCCCCCAGGTAGTGGGCCTGCATGGCCATGTCGGTCAGGATGTGGGCACCGAGGGCGTGGTCACCACTGGCACGGGCGAGCCGCAGGGCCTGGATGTAGTAGCGCTGGCCGAGCCCCTGGTAGCCGGAGTCGAAAGCCATAAAGCCGCCGAGGTCGCATAGCCGGGCAGCGGCGCTGAGGAGCCGGCTACCGATCGCGTGGCTATAGCTGCCCTTGAGTAGCGGCTGCACGATCTCGTTGAAATAGTGGATGAGGGTGGCGCGGGCGTAGCCGCCGCCGAGTCGGTGATCGGCGGAGGAGAAGGCGTCGCACATCGAGGCCACAACTTCTACCTCTGGCGCTCCGACTCGCCGGTCGCCGTGGTGGGCCAGGTTCTCGTCGAACCAACCTAGGAGCCATTCGCGTGAAGGCGCCGCGAACGCGCTGGCGATCCACTCCGTGCCGAGCAGCGGCGAGTCGGGCTTGGCATCGACGGTCCACAAGTCCATCACCGTGCTGACGGCGGCCGTTGCGGTTGGTTCCCAGCGGAGGCCGAGGTCGAGCGGCACGTCTTCGGGAAGACCCAGGGCGTGGAGCGAGATGCCGCGGCCCAGTTGCTGGCTGAAGAGTTGGGTCAGAATCTGCGGGACCGGGTCGGTCGGCACCATGCCGCGCAGCCAGTTTGCCACCGAGGTCGGTGCATACGAGCGCGAGAATCCCGACGCCTGGCAGGCCGCGTTGACGCGCTTGGCAAGGCCGGCATTGCTCCACCCAGCGGCCGTCAACAACGATTCCAGAGATCGATTTGGTTGACGTTCCATGATCGACCCCCAACGGAATATGGCGGGACGAAACGGAGTGTATCAGGGGTCACACGGACGGAAACGCACCGTGATTCTGTGTGACCCCCGTGCGATCTGCCCTGGTCAGGCCCCATGGCCGGATGATCTCCGAGAGATCCGGGCACCGCGTTCCCGAACCTGCACAGCGGGCTCCTCTGCCCGGGTCTCCCAGATCTGGCACCGGGATGGGTGCTGGGCTCCGGACAGATGTCAGCGGCTCCTTCCCCGAGGCCGCCAGACCCGATGTCCGACCCCGCTCATCTCGGTGCCTTCCAACCCTGAGGAGCCGCCGTGGCGATGGGCGCACAAGAACAGGCCGAGTGGGAATCGTGGGTGCGGGCGAACATGACCACGGAGGACGTCACTAGTTACCACAGCCGACTGCGCGGAGATAGTGGCTGGTGCTTCGGCTGTGTGGAGATGTGGCTGCGCTACGTCAGGGCTCCCTGCGCGCACCGCCTGGCAGTAGAGCGAAGGCTGGAGAAGGAGAAGGGCGCTCAGATCGCCGCTCCGGCTCGTGGGGTGCGCTGTGGATAGCCGGGCTGCTGGTAACCGATCGGTTCCGCGGCCGACGCCCTGTCGGAGCTGCGATCACCGCACGATCCTGAGCGAGCGGGAAGCCAAGACGTTCGAGGACCGGATCGGGCAGGACTACGTGGCTATCCCGTTTGAGTGTCCGGTGGGCAACGGGTGGCATGTGCGGGGAGTGCGGGAGTGAAGCAGCCGTGACCATCTACCTCGGTACCGCCGCGCTTGACCAGCTCGACAAGGCGCAGGCGCTGATCGACGAGCACCTGACGACTTCACCTTCAGGCACGTGCACGACGTGCGGGCAGCTTGAACCGTGCGACCTACGTTCGGAGGCTATGGAGACGTTCGCGAGGATGCGCCAGCTCCCCAAGCGAACGCCCGGTCGCACGTTGAACAGGACGGCCCAGCCATCGCCCTTCGGGTGGTTGGGGGGTCGGTGAAGTTCAAGCGGCTACTGCTGTGGATCCACCCGGTTTGGTGTGTCAGTTGTCGACAGCCGTACGTGCACCCGCCTTTCGGTATGGAGGATATCCCCGGGCTGGGTGGCATACCGCGACCTGACGAGCACCAAAGGTTCGGCCTCGCCAGTCACTACGAGAAGAACCACCGGCAGGTATCCCGCTGGTTCCTGTTCGGCACCGCCGCTGACGGGCCGGTGTTCGTGGGGGAGCGCAACGGCACCGAACTGCCCACTGGAACCATCCTCCGAGCCTGGAGAAGAGCGCGTCGCGAGGTGTTCGTGGGAGAAGTGGCCGCCGGGCCGCTGGCGGCGGTGCCGTATGACCTGCGGCACGCCGCGATCTCGACATGGCTCAACGGCGGGGTTCCGCCGACTGATGCTGCCGAGTGGGCGGGCCAGTCGGTAGAGATCCTGTACCGGATCTGCGCCAAGTGCCTGGACGGAGGGATCGGGCTTCTGTGTCAGCGGGTCGACTCGGCACTCGGGTGGGCCTGAAAAACTTGGACGTCCATTTGACGTAGAAACCCGTAGGCGGGGCCGGATACAGCCGTGGCTAGCCGGATGCGACGAAAGAAGCCCCTGACTGCCATATTGGCTGGTCAGAGGCTTCTGTGTACTACCCGGAAATCTGTGGTGCCCCCGGCAGGATTCGAACCTGCGCTTCTGCCTCCGGAGGGCAGCGCTCTATCCCCTGAGCTACGGGGGCCCTTGCGAACCTCGGAAAGATTAGCAGACCACCCCCTGCCCCCACTATTCGGTAGCCCCGCCCGAGCACACCGCCCCGGGCTCCAGCGACGCGGTCAGCCGGTACTTCTGGATGAACTGCCCGATCCGCTTGTCCGTCGGACTGTCCACCGCCAGCTGGTACCCCCAGGCCTGCAGTGAGATCTTCGCCCCCTGCCCCGGGAACGG
Source organism: Longispora urticae (assembly GCF_053902585.1). Classification (NCBI taxonomy): domain Bacteria; kingdom Bacillati; phylum Actinomycetota; class Actinomycetes; order Micromonosporales; family Micromonosporaceae; genus Longispora; species Longispora urticae. The sequence goes on along the minus strand of NZ_JAQZSH010000029.1, from coordinate 32,440 downwards.
GCTCATCATCATGTAGTCCACCCCGCGCACCTTGGCGGCGAGCTTCTCCACGTCCGAGGCCACGACCCGCTGCGGGTCATAGGTGATCCACACGGCCCCGTGCTCCAGGCTGTGCACGGCCTTCTCCGAAGTGATCTTGCGGGGGTACACGTCGCCCATGCAGTTCTGCCACTGCGGGTTGTGCGGCCCGCCGGCCGGCGGCGTCATCGGGTAGGTGACCTCCCCGGGCGTGTGTGTCGCCGCGAGCCCTCCGGGCGTGGTGGCCCGATAGTCGACCAACCCCGAAATACCCTTCCCGGAGGTACTGGTCGCCGCGTCGTCCTCGCCGTTCAGCACCCAGACGAGCGCCCCGACCCCGACCAGCACGATGACGAGCGTCACGGCCACCAGCCCGACGATGAGCCCCACGTTGACCCCGGACTTGCCCGTCGACGGCACCGCGTACCCGGGCGTCCCGTAGGCCGGCTGCCCATACGGCGGCACCTGCCCGGCCCCGTAAGGCCCAGGCTGGGCACCGTAGGGTCCGTACTGCCCAGGCTGGGCCCCGGGCGCGTAAGGGCCGGCCTCGACCCCGTAGGCCCCGGGCTGCCCGGGCGGGTAAGGACCGGTCTGCACCCCGGTAGCGGCCCCGTAAGGACCGGGCTGCGCGCCCGGACCAGCGTTGTAAGGACCGTCAGGACTGTAGGTGGGCACGCCGGGAGCCTGGCTGTAGGGCCCAGGCTGACCCCCGGGCGTCGCGCCGTAAGGACCGCTGGGCGCACCGGGACCGGCCTGGTGCGGAGCCCCCTGCCAAGCCGCCTCGGCCGGAGCCCCCGGTGTTCCGGACGGCCCCTGCCCGGGCGTGACCCCCGAAGGCGAAGAACCCCCGGACCAGACCTGGCCAGGTACCTGCGGCGCATGGCCGCCCCCCAGCTGCCCCTGATCCGCGGAACCCGACCCGGGCTGACCCCACTGGCCGGACTGACCAAGTTGGTCGGCCTGCCCAGGCGCGGAAGAATGCGCGGCCGGACCCGGCTGGTGCGGTGCCGAACCATGTCCGGGGCCGGGCTGGCCGGCGGGGGCGATCGGCGTGGTCGCCCCATCCGGCGCGCTGGCCGGAGCGGGGGGCACGGGAGTGCGCGCGTCTTCGGCAGGCCACAGCGGCAGGTCGCGGGAATCCGCGGGCGGCCCGGACTGCGCGGGAACCGCCGACGGGTTCTCCGCCTGGTTGTCCGGCCACAATGGCAGGCCGCCCTCGGCGGGAGCCGGGACGGCGGGCGGGTCAGGTTGCGGCTGGTCCTGCGAAGGCGTCGTCACGGACGCATCCTAGCGTGACCCTAAGCGCACAACGTGACGCAAACGACACCCGCCCGGCGCCCGCACGACCAGGAAACGGAGAGGCGGGACCCGCCTGGCCTGCCCAGCGCTATGGCTTGGCGCCTGACCAGCCAGGTCGACCGGCTCGACGGCCAGGTGAAGGTGCGCGGCTGGCGAGGATGGACCGCAGCGCCGAGCCGGCAGAGCCGACCACGGCACCGGGCTGGCGGGGCAGGGAACGACACTGAGCCGCCCCAGCCAGGCTGGGGCGGCTCAGTGTGTGGTCTGACTAGGCAGACAGCTTGACGAAGTCGGAAGCGATCGACGACTTCCGGTTCGCGGCCTGGTTCTTGTGGATGACGCCCTTGCTCGCAGCCTTGTCCAGCTTGCGGGTGGCGTCCTTCAGGAGCTCACCAGCAGCCTCGACGTTGCCGCCCGTAACCGCCTCGCGGTACTTACGGATGGCGGTCTTCAGCGAAGACTTGACCGCCTTGTTGCGCAGGCGAGCCTTCTCGTTCTGCCGGTTGCGCTTGATCTGGGACTTGATATTCGCCACGCGACACAGCCTCGGTCTTGTGAGTCGGGTCATTTACCAAACGCACGCCGTCTCCACGGATCAGATCCACGAATGGGCACGCGCGAATTGCAAGGTTACCAGCCCGCGCCGGCCCGACCAAAATGAGCCCAGCTCCGAACCGGTCCCCACCATGCTCCACCCCAGCTCAGCCCGCCTGCAAGCTGGGTGCGCGGAGTCGGGGCCAGGGCGCCGAACAGGCCGCTGGCCCGCCTGCCGGGAGCTCGCCCGTGCCGGTCAGTCGACTTTCCAGCCGCGCCGGGAGGCGATCCACCGCACCGTGGCCTCCCCCGACCACGTCTGGTGCTGCCGCAGCCACGGTGACCCCGGGATGTACTCGTGCGACCCGGCGACCACCCAGTACCCGGCGACGGCGGCGAGCAGCGCGTCCACCTGCTCGGGCGCCACCCCGGACAGGGCGGGCTGCCGGGCCAGGAGTGCGGAGGTGTCCCGCCCGGCGGCGTACGCGGGCACCAGGAGGGCCGGCAGGTCGAACCAGCTCGCCGCGAGGGACGGCCAGTTCCAGTCGCAGAACCACGGGGCGCCGGCCGCGTCGAGGACGACGTTGTCCATCCGCAGGTCGTGGTGGACCACCGCGGTGCCGGCCGTGGCCGTGGCCCAGTCGTTCTCGAGGTGTGCGAGGGGGACGATCAGGTCGCGGGGGAACCAGTCGCCGAGGATCCGGTCGGGGATCTCGCCGGCCGCGATCCGGCGCCAGCCGGCGAAGGCGGGGCCGTTGTCCTCCTCCGCTGTGTGCAGGCCCACGTCGAGGAGCGCCCGCGGAGGAGTGGCCAGAGCGTCGATCACGTCGTGCCAGGCGGCGAGGACCCGGTCCAGGTCGTCGAGGCCGGGCATCCGGGCGCCCTCGATGGCGTCCAGCGCGAGGATGACCCAGTCGTCGGTGTCGGCGAGCCAGTGCACGCGGGGGACCGGTACCCCCGGGGGAAGAGCCTGGTTGATCTTTGCTTCTCTGCGGTAGCAGTCGGCGATGACCGGATTGTCCGTGCCGCTGACCGCTTTGACGAAGAGGGCGCCGGCCGGGCCGCGCACCACGGAGGCGAAACCGCCGGAGAAGCCGCCGCCGGCCGGGGGGCCCGCGGTGACCGGGCCGCCGAGGCGGTCGGCGACCAGGGCGCGCACGGCCGCGGGCAGGGAATTCCAGTCGGGGCGGACGGCGGTGGAGGTGTAGTCGACCCCTGGGTTACGCATGGTCACGATCGTGCCCCAGCCACCAGCCGGCCCGCCACGCGGTTTGTGGGATCATCGGAGGCAGCCCACGCCCATCGACCCGAGGACACCGTGCCAGTGAAGCTCGACCCAGGCGCGACGGAACCCGGATACATCCGGAACTTCTGCATCATTGCCCACATCGACCACGGCAAGTCGACCCTTGCCGACCGGATGCTGCAGTTGACCGGTGTGGTCGACCCTCGGCAGATGCGGGCGCAGTACCTGGACCGGATGGACATCGAGCGTGAGCGCGGCATCACGATCAAGAGCCAGGCCGTCCGGATGCCGTGGACGATCAAGGAGGGCGAGCAGGCCGGGTACCAGGCCGTGCTCAACATGATCGACACCCCGGGGCACGTGGACTTCACCTACGAGGTGTCCCGGTCGCTCGCCGCCTGTGAGGGCGCCGTGCTGCTGGTGGACGCCGCGCAGGGCATCGAGGCGCAGACTCTCGCCAACCTGTACCTGGCGATGGAGAACAACCTCAAGATCATTCCGGTGCTGAACAAGATCGACCTGCCGGCCGCCCAGCCGGAGAAGTACGCGGAGGAGCTCGCCCACCTGATCGGCTGCGAGCCCGAGGACTGCCTGCGGGTCTCCGGCAAGACCGGCGCCGGCGTCGAGCACCTCCTGGACGAGGTCGTCCGGCAGATGACCCCGCCGGTCGGGGACGCCGACGCGCCCGCCCGCGCCATGATCTTCGACTCGGTCTACGACGTGTACCGGGGCGTGATCACCTACATCCGGGTCATCGACGGCCACATCACGGCCCGGGACCGGATCAAGATGATGTCCACCGGCGCCGTGCACGAGCTGCTGGAGATCGGGGTCAGCTCCCCGGAGCCGCAGAAGCACCCCGGGCTGGGCGTCGGCGAGGTCGGTTACCTGATCACCGGCGTGAAGGACGTCCGCCAGTCCCGGGTCGGCGACACGGTCACGCTGAACTCGCGGCCGGCCACCGAGGCCCTGGGCGGGTACAAGGACCCGAAGCCGATGGTCTTCTCCGGGCTCTACCCGCTCGACGGCTCCGACTACCCGGAGCTGCGCGAGGCCCTCGACAAGCTGAAGCTGAACGACGCGTCCCTGGTGTACGAGCCGGAGACCTCCGCGGCGCTCGGCTTCGGGTTCCGGTGCGGCTTCCTCGGGCTGCTGCACCTGGAGATCATCCAGGAGCGGCTGGAGCGCGAGTTCGGCCTCGACCTGATCGCGACCGCCCCGAACGTGGTCTACCGGGTCACCACGGACGACGGCGAGGAGATCGTCGTCACCAACCCGAGCGAGTACCCGACGGGCAAGGTCGCCTCCGTCTCCGAGCCGGTGGCGCGGGTCACGGTGCTGGCGCCCAACGACTACGTCGGCGCGATCATGGAGCTCTGCCAGGGGCGGCGCGGCGTGCTCCAGGGCATGGACTACCTGTCGGCCGACCGGGTCGAACTCCGCTACCTGCTGCCGCTCGGCGAGATCATCTTCGACTTCTTCGACCAGCTCAAGAGTCGGACGAAGGGCTACGCCTCGCTGGACTACGAGCCCTCGGGCGAGCAGGTCGCCGACCTGGTCAAGGTGGACATCCTGCTGCAGGGCGAGCCGGTCGACGCGTTCTCCGCGATCGTCCACAAGGACAAGGCCTACACCTACGGGGTCTCGATGACCTCGAAGTTGCAGAAGCTGATCCCGCGCCAGCAGTTCGAGGTGCCGATCCAGGCGGCCATCGGTTCGCGGGTCATCGCCCGGGAGAACATCCGGGCCATCCGCAAGGACGTCCTCGCGAAGTGCTACGGCGGTGACATCACCCGTAAGCGCAAGCTGCTGGAGAAGCAGAAAGAGGGCAAGAAGCGCATGAAGATGGTCGGCCGGGTGGAGGTCCCGCAGGAGGCGTTCATCGCAGCGCTGAGCACCAGTGACGGCCCCGAGAAGCCGGGTGGTAAGAAGTAACCCATGTCATTACGTCGTCGTGTCGCCGCATTGATGGCCGTTGTGATGGCGGCCACCCTCCTGGCCGGGGCTCCGGCCCAGGCCGACCCCGAGGGCGGCACGAAGGCGCTGCGCGACGCCCTGGAGGCCGCCTCCAAGGGGTACCAGGACGCGAAGACCGCCATCGCCAACGCCAAGAAGCGCCAGGGTGAGCTGTCCGTCGAGGTGACGAACAGCGAGGCCAAGGTCAAGGACCTGGTCGTGGCGGTCGGGCGGTTGGCGGCGGCGCAGTACCGGGGCGGCACGACGAGCGAGCTCAACGTCCTGTTGAACAGCACCTCCGCCGACTCGTACCTGCAGTCGGCGTCCACCATGCGGTACATGTCCGAACGGGACGCGCGCTCGATCACCGACCTGAAGAAGGCCCAGGCGGCGCTGACCCAGCAGCGCAAGGACCTCGACGCGGCGATCAACGAGCAGGAAGCCCAGCTCAAGGAGCTGAAGAAGCGCCAGGAGGACGCCCTCAAGGCGCTGCGGAACGCCGGCGGCGGCGACCCGACCCTCGGGTTCGGCGAGCTGCCGGCGGGCGCCTCGCCGGCCCCGCGCAACCCCGACGGCAGCTGGCCGTCCGAGGGCTGTTCCGTGAAGGACCCGACGACCGGCGGCTGCATCTCGCCCCGGACCCTGCACGCGTACAACGAGACGAAGAAGGCCGGGTTCAACCACTTCGTCTCGTGCTACCGGTCCGGTGAGGACGGTGGCGAGCACCCGCGCGGCCGGGCCTGCGACTGGGCGGCCAACACGTCGGGCTTCCAGGACGTGGACGCCAGCGGCGCCGACCGGGAGTACGGCAACCGGCTCGCGGCCTGGTACATCTCCAACGCGGACCGGCTCGCGGTGCTCTACGTGATCTGGTACCGGCAGATCTGGATGCCCGGCACCGGGTGGCGGTCCTACTCGGGCGGTGGCGGTCCGGCCGCCGCGCACACCAACCACGTGCACCTGTCGATCCGCTAAGAACCTCTTCCGGGTACTGGATCTCCCACGGCGCCCCTCGGCGCGCCCGGGGCCGGCCCGCGCCCGCCGTCGGTGCTGGCCGCGCCCGCTCAGCCCGCGTGCGCCGCTTCCTCAGCCCGCGTGCGCCGCTTCCTCGGCCTGCGCGCCGCGCGCCGCGTTCAGCACGCTCGTCAGCACCCCCGGGAACAGCGCCTCCAGGTCCTCGCGGCGCAGCGTGCTCATCTTCGACGTGCCCTGGTAGTGCTGCGCGATGACACCCGCCTCCCGCAGTACCCGGAAATGGTGGGTGGTCGTGGACTTCGTCACCGGCAGATCGAAGGCGATGCAGGCCATGTCGCCGTGCCCGTCGGCCAGCATCGTCGCGATCCGCAGCCGCACCGGGTCGGACAGGGCGTGCAGCACCGCGGCGAGCGTGATCTCGTCCGTGGCGGGGTGTGGCAGGGCTCTCGGCGACATGGTTTCCATAGTACGACAGGCGTGGTAGTTTCACATCTGCCGTACTACGAAGCCTGTCGTACTAAAGGAGTGGCCGTGAGCGCCCTGTTCGAGCCCCTGACCCTGCGATCGCTCACCATCCCGAACCGGATCTGGATGGCCCCGCTGTGCATGTACAGCGCGGTCGACGGCGTACCCAACGACTGGCATCTCACCCACCTGGCGGCCCGGGCGGCCGGCGGCGCGGGCCTGATCCTGGTCGAGGCGACGGCCGTGAACCCCGCCGGCCGGATCACGCCCGGCGACCTGGGGCTGTGGAACGACACCCAGCGCGACGCGTTCGTCCGGGTGACCGACTTCCTCAAGACCCAGGGCACGGTCCCCGGCATCCAGCTCGCGCACGCCGGCCGCAAGGCCTCCGCGACCGCCCCGTGGGCCGAGGCGGCGACCGTGTCCGACGCGGACGGCGGCTGGACCCCGGTCGCGCCCAGCGCCGAGGCCTTCGACGGCCTGCGTGACCCCGCCGAGCTGACCGTCGAGGAGATTCGGGGCATCGTCGCCGACTTCGCCGCGGCCGCCCGCCGGGCACTCGACGCCGGGTTCCAGGTGGTGGAGGTGCACGGCGCGCACGGGTACCTGATCCACGAGTTCCTCTCCCCGCACGCCAACCACCGCACCGACGCCTACGGCGGGTCGTTCGAGAACCGGGCCCGGTTCGCGCTGGAGGTCGTGGACGCCGTCCGTGCCGTGTGGCCGGCGGACCTGCCCGTCTTCTACCGCACCTCGGCCACCGACTGGCTGACGGAGAACCCCGCCGACCCGCGCGACGGGTGGACCGTGGACGACACCGTCCGGCTGGCCGGGCTGCTCCGCGAGCACGGCGTGGACCTGGTCGACACGTCCTCCGGCGGCATCGCCCGGGACGCGAAGGTCGTCACCGGGCCCGGCTACCAGGTGCCGTTCGCGGCCCGGGTGCGCGCCGAGGCCGGGGTGGCGGTGGGCGCCGTCGGGCTGATCACCGAGCCGAAGCAGGCCGAGGACATCGTGGCGACCGGGCAGGCCGACGCGGTACTGCTCGGGCGTGAGCTGCTCCGGGATCCGTCGTGGGCGCGGCGCGCGGCGGTGGAGCTGGGGGCGCGGCCGGGGTGGCCGGTCCAGTACGCGTGGGCGCTCTGACGGATCCGCCGGGCAGCGGGTCCCGCGCTGCCCGGCCCCGGCCCGACATGGCCTGATGCGGCCCGCCCCGACCCGATCGGGGCTCGCGCCTCGCCGGGCCGTGCCTGGTCTAGCCGGCCGTGCCTGGCCTCAGGTCAGGTCGCGGATCACCGCGTCGGCGAGCAGCCGCCCGCGCAGCGTCAGCACCGCCCGGTCCTCGACCAGCGTCAACAACCCGTCCGCCACGGCCCGGTGTGCCGCCGCCAACCCGGCCCCGTCGAGCAGCGCCAACGGCAGCCCCTCGGCCAGCCGCAGCCGCAGCATGATCTCCTCGATCCGGCGCTCCTCGGCGGTGAGCAGCTCCCGCCCGACCCCGGGGGACACCTTGTCGGCCGCCCGGGCCGCGTAGGCGTTGGGGTGCTTCACGTTCCACCAGCGCACGCCGCCCACGTGGCTGTGCGCGCCCGGCCCGAGACCCCACCAGTCCCCGCCGCGCCAGTAGAGCAGGTTGTGCCGGCACTCGCCGCCGGGGCGGGCCCAGTTGGAGACCTCGTACCAGTTCAGGCCGGCGGCCTCCAGAGTGGACGACGCGGCCAGGTACCGGTCGGCGGCCACGTCGTCGTCCGGGTACGGCAGCTCGCCCCGCCGCATCCGCGCGGCCAGCCGGGTGCCGTCCTCGATGATCAGGGCGTACGCGCTGACGTGGTCGACCCCCGCGTCGAGGACGGCGTCGAGGGACGCGGCGAAGTCCTCGGGCCGCTCGCCCGGCGTACCGTAGATCAGGTCGAGGTTGACGTGGTCGAAGCCGGCGTCCCGGGCCTCCTGCGCGGCCTGGACGGCGCGGCCGGGGCTGTGTTTGCGGTCGAGGACGGCCAGCACGTGCGGGGCCGCCGACTGCATGCCCAGCGAGATCCGGTTGAAGCCGGCCGACCTGAGCTCCTTGAGCATCGTCGGGCTGACGGTCTCCGGGTTCGCCTCGGTGGTGATCTCCACGTCGTCGGTGAAGCCCCAGGTCGCGTCGATCCTCTCCAGCAGCCGGCCCAGCTCGGACGGCGGCAGCAGGGTGGGGGTGCCGCCCCCGACGAACACGGCGGAGACGGGGCGGGGGCCGCGGAGTACCCGGGAGGCGAGTTTGAGCTCGGCCAGCACCTGGTTGACGTAGCCGGTCTGGGTCACGCCCTCGCTCGGCGTGTAGGTGTTGAAGTCGCAGTAGCCGCAGCGGGACGCGCAGAAGGGGACATGGGCATACACCCCGAAACCGGATGAACCTGCGGCGGCGAGGGCGGAGGGGGGCAGCGAACCGTCCGTGGGGACGGGTGCACCGGAAGGGAGTACGCCTGGCATGCGACTAGTGTGCCGGTCATGGCCGAAGAACTCGTCAGGTACGCCGCCGCGGATGGCGTGGCGACTCTCACTCTCGACAGCCCGAGCAACCGCAACGCGCTCTCGACGCCCCTGATCAGGCAGTTCACCGACGCGCTCCGCCAGGCCCTGGCCGACGACGCGGTCCGGGCGATCCTGCTCGACCACGCCGGCCCGGTGTTCTGCTCCGGGGCCGACCTGAAGGAGACCGCCGCCGCCCGCGAGTCCGGTGAGGTGCCCGCCGCCGCGCTGGTCGACCTGCTCGCCGACCTCGTCGAGGCGCCCAAGCCGGTCGTCGCCCGGATCGCCGGCCCGGCCCGCGCCGGTGGCCTCGGGCTGATCGCCGCCGCCGACATCGCGGTGTGCTCGACGGCCGCCACGTTCGCTTTCACCGAGGTCCGACTCGGGGTGATTCCGGCGGTGATCTCCGCAACAGTCCTGCCCCGGCTCACGCCGCGTGCAGCCTCCGAGTTGTACCTGACGGGCGAGGTCTTCGACGGCCACCGGGCCGAGCATGTCGGACTCGTGACAGCCGCCGTACCGGAATCCGACCTCGATCCGGCGGTCCGCCGGTACCTCGACGCGCTCGTTCTCGGCGCACCTGGCGCGCTGGCCGGCGCGAAGGGCCTGCTCAGGGCCCCGGTACGCGAGAAGCTCCGTGAACTGGCCGATCTGTCCGCCGGATATTTCCTGTCCGCCGAGGGTCGGGAGGGTGTGGCCGCGTTCGCCGCGAAGCGTGTCCCCTCGTGGGTGCCGGAGCGCCCTACTAGCGCGTAGGGTGGTGTCCCATGCGGACCCGGACGTTACTCACCGTGTTGGCCGTTGGAGTCGTGCTGGTCTGTACCGGCGGCTACTTCGTGGCCCGTTTCCTGGGTGAGAACCTGAAGCTCCCGGTGTCCGGTAAGTCCTGCACGGTGACCGCCGGCGGCACGGTGACCCTCGACGCGGACCAGCTGTCCAACGCCGCGACCATCGCCGCCGTCGGCATCCGGCGCAAGCTGCCCGAGCGGGCGGTCGTGATCGCGCTCGCGACCGCCTGGCAGGAGTCGAAGATCCGCAACCTGTCGGGCGGGGACCGCGACTCGATCGGCCTGTTCCAGCAGCGGCCCTCCATGGGCTGGGGCACCCCGGAACAGATCGCCGACCAGAGGTACGCGACGGGCAAGTTCTACGACAAGCTCGTCAAGGTCCCCGGCTGGCAGGACATGCGGGTCACCGACGCCGCCCAGGCCGTGCAGATCAGCGCGCACCCCGAGCTGTACGAGCAGTGGGCCGAGAAGTCCGAGATCCTCACCCGGGCGCTCGGCGGCTCGGCGGGGCAGGCCGTGGCGTGCACCCTGCCCGGCGACCCGAAGCAGCAGGGTTCCGCGGCCGTCACCGCGCTGGCCGCCGCGCTCAAGCTCGACTGGGGGCAGGCGGGGGCGACCCGGGCGACGGCCATGGACCTCAAGCCCCGCGACGCCCAGGCCGGCTGGCAGTACGCGCACTGGCTCGTCGCGCACGCCGAGGAGCACGGGGTCCGGGCCGTGCGCTACGCGGGCATGGAGTGGACCCCGGGCGACGGCACCTGGCAGAAGAAGAAGGGCGCGACGGGTACGGAGACCGTCACCGCCGAGGTCAGCCCTTGATCATCCGGATCGTCAACGGGTACGTGTAGAACCGGCCCCGGCTGGCCGCCGCCCCCGCGATCACCGAGAACGTGATCGACACGACCAGCGGCACGAACGCGAGCAGGAAGACCGCGAAGAAGCCGACCCCGTTCGTGATCGCGCCGAGCCCGCAGGCCGCGACGAACGACACCAGGATCCAGCCCAGGGACCAGAAGATCATCGAGATGTGGAAGTTCAGGGCCTCGGCGGCGTTCGCCCGGACCCAGCCCGAGGTGGGGCCCTTGATCACGTACATCAGGATGGGGCCGAGGATGCCGGCCAGGCCCAGGTAGTGGGTCATCGCGGCGTCGGACATCTCCAGGCGGTGCGGGGCCGGGCCCGCGTACGCCGGGTCCGCGGGGTCGCCCGGGCCGCCGTGCCCGTAGCCGGAGCCCGGCCGGGCCTGGAACCGCGGCGGGGGCGGGGGCACCCGGTAGCCACCGGGGGCCGGCCGGGGCGGGTTCCACGGCGGGCCGGTGACAGGGAAGTCGTGATCGTTGTCAGTCACGACGTCAGGGTAGGCCAGGGCACCCCGGTAGGGGAGCCCTGCGCCCGGCCTACTTACTTGATCAGGTCGAAGTTGAACGGGTACTTGTAGAACTGCCCGTCGTTGGCCTTCACACCCGCGAGCACGCCGAACAGGATCGCGACCACGAACACGGCCAGGGAGACGACGCCCGCGAGGAGCGAGACCAGCCAGCCGACGCCGGGGATGATCCCCGAGCAGTTGTAGGCGATCACGAACAGGAACGCCACCGCGCTCAGCGGGGCCTGGAAGTTCAGGGCGGCGAGCGCGTGCGCCCGGACGGCCGGGGACTCCTTGCCCTTCGCCAGGAACGCCACCAGCGGGCCGACGAAACCGAGCACGCCGCAGGAGACGAAAGCGCCGACCGCGGCGCCGAAGGTGGCGACGAGTGCCCAGGTCTTCTCGTCGGAGTTGGCTGGTGGGGGCGGGGGATACCCGTAGCCAGGCGGGGGAGGGGGTTGCGTCATGCCGACAACCTAGTGGTCTTGATCACGGAAGTCTGTCAGCTGACAGCAAGCTGACAGCAGAGTCGGCACATGACTTGTCAGCGGTCGTAGACTGGCACTCACGCCACGGGAGTGCCAGGGAGGTGATGGGCGTGCCGATGGACGAGCGGAAACTGGACGTTCTGCGCGCGATTGTCGAGGACTACGTCGCCACCCAGGAGCCGGTGGGCAGCAAGGCGCTGGTGGAACGGCACAACCTGCGGGTGTCCTCCGCCACCGTGCGCAACGACATGGCCGTCCTCGAGGAGGAGGGGTACATCCGCCAGCCGCACACCAGCGCCGGCCGGGTGCCCACCGACAAGGGATACCGGCTGTTCGTCGACAAGCTCAGCCGGATCAAGCCGATGAGCCCGGCGGAGAAGCGGGCCATCCAGCGCTTCCTCGACGGCTCCGTCGACCTGGACGACGTGGTCCACCGGTCCGTGCGGCTGCTCGCGCAGCTGACCCGGCAGGTCGCCGTCGTGCAGTACCCGTCGCTGACCCGCAGTTCCGTGCGCCATCTGGAACTCATCGCGGTCAGTACCACCCGGATCATGCTCGTCATGATCACGGACACCGGCCGGGTCGAGCAGCGGCTGTGCGAGCTGCCGGGCCCGACCGACGAAGAGTCGATCATGGCGCTCCGCCGGCAGATCAACGAGAAGCTCGTCGGGAAGAAACTGATCGACACGCCGACCCTGGTGCAGGCTCTGGTGGAAGAGGTGCGTTTCGACCTCCGCCCCGCGATGATCAGTCTGTCGACCGTTCTCCTGGAGACCCTGGTCGAACGTGGCGAGGAGCGCCTGGCCCTCGCCGGCACCGTGAACCTGACCCGCAGCGCGCTGGACTTCCCCGGCTCGCTGATGCCGATTCTCGAAGCCATCGAGGAGGAGGTCGTGCTGCTCAAGCTGATCGGCGAGACCGACTCCTCCAGCATGGTGCGCGTCCTGATCGGCGACGAGAACGAGTTCGTCGATCTCCGCTCCACCTCGGTGGTCTCCACCGGTTACGGCCCCGGCACGACAGCCGTCGGCGGCCTCGGGGTCCTCGGCCCCACCCGGATGGACTACCCCTCGACCATGGCCACCGTCCGCGCGGTGGCCCGTTATGTCGGCGAGATTCTCGCCCAGAACTCCCAAAACTGAGTTAGGACGACAGTGGCCAAGGACTACTACGCGATCCTGGGCGTGAGCCGGGACGCCAGCCAGGACGAGTTGAAGAAGGCGTACCGGAAACTGGCCCGCCAGTTCCACCCGGACGTCAACCCGGCCCCAGAGGCGCAGGAGCAGTTCAAGGACATCAGCGCGGCGTACGAGGTCCTGTCCGACCCGCAGAAGCGCCAGATGGTCGACCTCGGCGGCGACCCCCTGGCGCCCAACGGCGGCGGCATGCCCCCCGGCGGCAGCCCCTTCGTCGGCTTCCAGGACATCATGGACGCCTTCTTCGGCAACTCGGCCGGCCGTGGCCCGCGCTCGCGCGTGCGCGCGGGAGCGGACGCGGTCCTGCGCCTCGAACTGGACCTGCACGAGACCGCGTTCGGCCTGGAGGCCCCGCTCACCGTCGACACGGCCATCGTCTGCGCCACGTGCGACGGCGGCGGTTGCGCGGCCGGCACCACCCCGGTGACCTGCGACGTCTGCCAGGGCCGCGGCGAGGTGCAGAGCGTGCAGCGCACGTTCCTCGGCCAGGTCGTCACCGCCCGCCCGTGCGCCGCGTGCCAGGGCTTCGGCAGCGTCATCCCCAACCCGTGCGCCACCTGCAACGGCGACGGCCGGGTCCGGTCCCGGCGCAACCTGACCGTGAAGATCCCGGGCGGCGTCGAGGACGGCATGCGGATCCGGCTCTCCGGCCAGGGCGAGGTCGGCCCCGGCGGCGGTCCGGCCGGCGACCTGTACGTGGAGATCCACGAGCGCCGGCACGAGGTGTACACCCGCAAGGGCGACGACCTGCACTGCACCGTGTCCGTGCCGATGACGGCGGCGGCGCTCGGCACCCAGCTGACCATCAAGACGCTGGACAGCGAGGAGCTGATCGACATCCGGCCCGGCACCCAGCCGGGGAGCAACCTGCGGCTGCGCGGCAAGGGCGTCCCGCACCTGCGCGGCAACGGCCGGGGCGACATCTACGTGCACCTGGACGTGAAGACGCCCACCAAGCTCGACGGCGACTCCGAGCGGCTGCTACGGGAGTTCGCGCGGTCCCGGGGCGAGGAACTGGTCGAGGTGACCAAGCAGGGCGGCGGGTTCTTCTCCCGCGTGAAGGACGCGCTCAAGTAGCCGTCCACCTGGCTGATCGGGCCCGGGTGACCCTCAGGGGGCACCCGGGCCCGTTGCGTCGGTGCGGGCGCGGCCGGCGGGTTATTCTCGCGGGTGGTCGCGGGGCACCCCGGACGGCCCGCGGGCGCCCGGGTGGGCGGCCGGCCCGAGTGCGAGGAGTGCGCGTGAGTCTGGCCTTGTTCTGGGTCGCGGAGCTGCCGGCCGGCGACCGGTTCACCCTGGACGGCCCCGAGGGCCGGCACGCCGCCGACGTCCAGCGGCTCCGGGTCGGCGAGCGGCTGCTGCTGGGTGACGGCGCGGGGGCCACCGCCGAGTGCGTCGTGGTCGACGTCGCGAAGGGCAGTCTCGGGGTACGGCTGGAGGAGCGGTTCCACACCGCCCCCGCCGACCCCCGGCTCGTCGTGGTCCAGGGCCTGCCCAAGGGCGAGCGGGCCGAGTTGGCCGTCCAGGCGATGACCGAGGTCGGCGTCGACGAGATCGTGCCCTGGCAGGCGTCCCGGTCGATCACGCACTGGAAGGGCGAGCGGGCCCAGAAGTCCCTGGAGAAGTGGCGGGCGGTGGCCCGGGAGGCGGCCAAGCAGTCCCGGCGGGCCTGGTTCCCCACGGTCTCCGAGCTGAGGACCACGGCGCAGGTGACGCCCACGTTCGTCCTGCACGAGGAGGCCGACGTCGCGCTGTCCACGGTGCCGCTGCCGGCCGGGGACATCACCCTGGTGGTCGGGCCGGAGGGCGGCATCGACTCCAACGAGGTGCTCGACTTCGCCGACCGGGGCGCGATCCCCGTCCGGCTCGGCCCGAACGTGCTGCGCACCTCCACGGCCGGGGTGGCCGCGCTCTCGGTGCTGTCGGCGCGCCTCGGGCGCTGGTAACCGGGGACAGCCGCCGCGTACCCGTCAGCGGTTGAACGCTCTAGACCTTCGCTCGCGGCCAAGTGGCCGGTCTATCCTGTCCGCGTGACTGATACCTGCCTGTTCTGTCGGATCGTCCGGGGTGAGCTGCCCGCCACCGTCGTGCTCGACACCGCCCGCGTGCTGGCCTTCCGCGACATCTCCCCGCAGGCCCCCACGCACGTGGTGGTCGTGCCGAAGGCGCACTACGACAACGCCGTCGAGCTGGCCGCCGCCGACCCGGCCCTCATGGGCGAGCTGGTCGCCGCCGCCGGGGAGGTCGCGAAGACCGACGGGCGCGACTCCGTGCGGCTGGTGACCAACATCGGCGCCGAGGCCGGTCAGACCGTGTTCCACGTCCACCTGCACGTGCTCGGCGGGCGCGCGCTCGGCCGGCTCGGCTGAGATCTGACCGTTATCGGGGCGCGCCCGGCGGCTGATAGCGTCGCCGGCATGAAGGAGCTGGAGCGGCGGGTCCGCGGTGCGCAGGCGGAGGGCCGGGTTCCGGCGGTGCAGGCGGCGGTGGTGCGCGCCGACCGTCCCGACTGGGCGTTCACGGTGGGCGGTTCGGGGACGGACCGGCCGCTCGACGACGCGAGCCAGTTCCGGATCGGCTCGGTGACCAAGACGTTCACGGCCGTCCTGGCGTTGCAGGCCCGCGACGCCGGCCTGCTCGACCTCGACGACCCGGTGGGCAAGCACCTGCGGCTGGCCGCGCACGGCGAGCACACGTTCCGCCGGCTGCTCAGCCACACCTCCGGCATCCAGCGCGAACCCGACGGCGACGTCTGGGACAGCCTGCGGGTCCCCGGCACCGCGGCCCTGCTCGCCGAGCTGCACCGGGCCGAGCAGGTGCTGCCGTCCGCCCGCCGGTTCCACTACTCGAACCTGGGCCTCGCCCTGGTCGGCCAGGCCGTGGCGGCCCTGCGCGGCGGTACGTGGGAGGAGGTCCTCACCGACCTCGTCCTCACCCCCCTGGGCCTGACCTCCGTCACCAGCGAGCCGACGGAGGTGGCGGTGACCGGCTACCAGGTCGACGCGTACTCCGACCACGCCCGCGTCGAGCCCCGCCTGGAGTGCGGCGGGATCGCGCCGGCCGCCCAGCTGTGGGGTACGGCCCGCGACCTCGCCCGGTGGGCGGCGTTCCTGACCGACCCGGCGAGCGTCGACCCGACGGGCGCGGTGCTGGCCGAGGCGACCCTGGAGGAGGCGCGCTGGCCGGTCACGACCAACGACGCCGAGGTCTGGGGCGCGGCGTTCGGGCTCGGGCTGATCATGGTGCCGCAGGCCGACCGGGTGGTGCACGTGGGCCACGACGGGGCGATGCCGGGCTTCCTGGCCGCCGCGTACGGGCGGCGCGGTCCGGGCAGCCCGCGGGGCATGGGCGCGGCCGTGCTCGGCTCCTCGGGCAACGGGGCCGTGGTGCTGGACCTCACCCACGACCTGCTCGGCGCGTCGGTGGAGCACGACCCGGTCGACGTGACGCCGTGGGCGCCGGGCGGGTCCGTACCCGACGAGTTCCGCTCTGTCCTGGGTCGTTGGTGGGGCGAGGGCTTCGAGCACATCTTCCGCTGGGAGGACGGCCACCTGGTCGCCCGCGCGGCCGGCCTGCCCGCGGACCGCGCCCCGGCGGTGTTCGAGCCGCAGGCGGCGGACGTGCTGCGCACCGTGTCGGGCCGCGAGGTCGGCGAGCTGCTCCGCCTGACCCGCGACGCGTCGGGCACGGTCGTCGGCCTGCACTGGGCGACGTACCGGTTCAGCCGTGACCAGCAGGCCTTCGACGGGGGCTCTTTTTCCTGACCGGCGCGAAAATCATGCGGGCCGCCCGGGGGTTCTCCCGATACCATGGGTGCATCAGCAGGCGGCCGGCGGTGTCGGCCCAGGGCAGGGAGAGCAGGTGGGACAGGCCCCTACGGGCCAACGTATGTCCGGAACACCCCCTACCGCGGCGCAGCGGGTTCAATCCAAGATCACCGTGAGCGACCCGAGCTGGATGGTGCAGCTGCTGGGTCCCCGTGACGAAATGCTCAAACTCGTGGAGAAGTCCCTGAAGAGCGACGTGCTCGTCCGGGGCAACGAGATCACCTTCACCGGCGAGGCCGCCGACAACGCCCTCGCCGAACGGGTCTTCACCGAGCTGCTGGAGCTCATCGAGAAAGGCGAGCCCTTGACGGCAGACGCTGTCCGCCGCACGGTCGGCATGATCGAGGGCGGCGGTGAGGAGCGGCCGGCGGAGGTGCTGACCCTCAACATCCTGTCCCGGCGCGGCAAGACCATCCGCCCCAAGACCCTGAACCAGAAGCGGTACGTGGACGCGATCGACGAGCACACCATCGTGTTCGGGATCGGCCCCGCCGGCACGGGCAAGACGTACCTGGCGATGGCCAAGGCCGTCCAGGCGCTCCAGGCCAAGCAGGTCACCCGGATCATCCTGACCCGCCCCGCCGTCGAGGCCGGTGAGCGCCTCGGCTTCCTGCCGGGCACGCTCTACGACAAGATCGACCCCTACCTGCGCCCGCTGTACGACGCGCTGCACGACATGATCGACCCCGAGTCGATCCCGCGTCTGATGGCGAACGGCACGATCGAGGTCGCCCCCCTGGCGTACATGCGCGGCCGGACGCTCAACGACGCGTTCGTCGTCCTCGACGAGGCGCAGAACACCACGCCCGAGCAGATGAAGATGTTCCTCACCCGGCTCGGCTTCGGCTCCAAGATCGTGGTCACGGGCGACGTCACCCAGGTCGACCTCCCCAACGGGACGAACAGCGGTCTGCGGGTCGTCCGGGAGATCCTGGAAGGCGTGGAGGACGTGCACTTCGCCCAGCTCGCGAGCTCCGACGTGGTACGCCATAGGCTGGTCGGCGACATCGTCGACGCGTACGCCAAGTGGGACGACGCGCGACAGGAAGCCCGGCCGCACCCGCTGCCCAACCGGCAGCAGGGGCGTCGGCGCTAGACAAGCAGGAGTCAGAACACACGTGTCCATCGAGATCGCGAACGAGTCCGGCGTCGAGACCGCCACGGACCCGATCCTCGCCGTGGCCAGGTACGCCCTCGACGAGATGGGGATCAACCCGCTCGCGGAGCTGTCGATCCTGCTCGTCGAGGTCGAGTACATGGCGGAACTGAACCAACGGTGGATGGGCGGTGACGGCCCGACCGACGTGCTCGCGTTCCCCATGGACGAGATGACCGTCGACCGCGGCCCCGGCAACGGCACCGAACACGACGAGCCGGCACTGCTCGGGGACATCGTGCTGTGCCCGGAGGTCGCGGCCACCCAGGCCAAGACCGCCGGGCACTCCACCGACGACGAGCTGCACATGCTCACCGTGCACGGCGTGCTGCACCTGCTGGGCTACGACCACGCCGAGCCGGACGAGGAGCGCGAGATGTTCGGGCTCCAGGGCAAGCTGCTCACCGGATGGCGGGCGAGCACGGCCTGATGCCCGACACAACCCTGCTGGCCGTCGCGGTCACGCTGGTGCTCTTCGCTGGAGTCTTCGCGGCCGTCGACGCGGCCATCACGGTGTCCTCACCGGCCCGGAGCGGCGAGCTCGCCCGGGCCGGGGTCCGGGGCGCGCGCTCACTGGAGATCATCGCCGGCGACAAGCCGCACTACCTCAACCTGCTCCTCCTGCTCCGGCTCGCCTGCGAGCTGACGGCCACCACCCTCGTCGCGCTGGTCGCGATCGACACGTGGTCCGCCGGCTGGCAGGCCGCCACCGTCACGGCCGCCTCGATGACCGTGGTCAGCTTCGTGATCGTCGGGGTGGGGCCGAGGACCCTGGGCCGCCAGCACGCGTACCCGGTGGCGCTGGCCGTCGCCCCGTTCGTCCGCTGGATCGGCCGGGCGCTCGGCCCGCTGGCCCGGCTCCTGATCCTGATCGGCAACGCGGTCACCCCCGGCAAGGGGTTCCGCGAGGGCCCGTTCTCCACCGCCACCGAACTGCGCGAGATGGTCGACCTCGCCGAGGAACGCGGCACGGTCGACCACGACGAGCGCACGATGATCTACTCCGTGATCGAACTCGGCGACACCATCGCCCGCGAGGTCATGGTGCCCCGGACCGACATGGTGTGGATCGAGGAACGCAAGGCGCTCCGCCAGGCCATGGCCCTGGCCATCCGCAGCGGCTTCTCCCGGATCCCGGTGATCGGCGAGAGCATCGACGACGTGCTCGGTGTGATCTACCTCAAGGACATCATCCGCCGGCTGGAGAGCCCGGACCTGCCCGTGCGCGAGCTGATGCGCTCGGCCGAGTTCGTGCCCGAGTCCAAGCCCGTGGACGACCTGCTCCGCGAGATGCAGGCCGCCAGGATCCACATCGCGATCGTCGTGGACGAGTACGGCGGCACCGCCGGCCTGGTCACCATCGAGGACATCCTCGAGGAGATCGTGGGCGAGATCACCGACGAGTACGACGTCGAGCGCCCCCCGGTCGAGAAGCTCCCCGACGGCTCCCTGCGGGTCCTCGCCCGGCTCTCGATCGAGGACCTCGGCGAGATGTTCGGGATGGAGATCCCGGCCGAGGACGTGGAGACCGTGGGCGGCCTGCTCGCCCAGGCGCTGGGCCGGGTGCCGATCCCCGGAGCGCAGGCCGAGGTGGCCGGGCTAGAGCTCACCGCCGAGGGCACCGCCGGCCGGCGGAACAGGATCGATACCGTGGTGGTACGCCAAGTGACAGATGGGGAGGGTTCTGATGACTGAGCTGGACGCGGAGGACGGCAAGCTGGTGACGCTGGCCAGGTCGGCCAGGGCCCGGATCGGGGCCCCCGAGGGGGCGGCGGTCCGCGACGGCGACGGCCGGACGTACGCGGCGGCCACCGTCGCGCTGCCCAACCTCTCCCTGACCGCGCTCCAGGGCGCCGTGGCCCAGGCCGTGGCCGCCGGAGCCTCGAAGCTGGAGGCCGCCGCCGTGGTGACCGAGGGCTCCGTGGTCGACGGTGCCGGGCTGGCAGCCGTGCGCGACCTGTCCGCCGACGCCCCGCTGTACGTGGCGGACCCGTCCGGCGCCGTGATGGGGTCGGCGTGAGCAGGGCCGGCTCGAAGGGGTCCGGGCGGCACAAGCCCGAGAAGGACGACAAGCCGAAGCAGGAGGGCAAGGACTGGTACCCGTCGACCAAGCCGGTCTGGAAGCGGGGGCCCGGGGCCCGGGCGGCCGGGAACGCGGCCGCGCAGGCGGCGGGCGCCGACTCCGGGGCCCGGCGGACAGCGGGGCCGGCCAAGCCTGGGGCGTCCGACTCCCGTGACCAGGGTGGGCGCAAGCCGACCGGTGGCCGCGACGGGGCCGGTGCCCGCAGTGGCGGCAGGCCCCAGGGTGACCCGCGCCGCACGTCCGGCCCCGCCAAGCCGGTGCCCCGCGATCCGGGTCCGCAGCGCAGGGCCGGCGCCAAGCAGCTGCTCACCCCCAGCACGGGCGCGGGTGGCTCCGCCGGCATCGGCACGGAACGCGAGGACTTCCGGGCCGGGTTCGCCTGCTTCGTGGGCCGGCCCAACGCCGGGAAGTCCACGCTGACGAACGCCCTGGTCGGCGCCAAGATCGCGATCACGAGCAACAAGCCGCAGACCACCCGGCACATCATCCGGGGCGTCGTGCACCGGCCGGACGGCCAGCTCATCCTGGTCGACACCCCCGGCCTGCACCGGCCGCGCACCCTGCTGGGCGAGCGCCTCAACGACCTGGTCCGCCAGACGTGGAGCGAGGTCGACGTGATCGGCCTGTGCATCCCGGCGGACGAGGACATCGGCAAGGGCGACACGTTCATCACCAGCGAGATCAGCGAACTGAAGGCGACCATCATCGCGGTCGTCACCAAGACGGACCTGGTCACCAAGGAACGGCTGGCCGAACAGCTGCTGGCCGTGGCGGAGCTGGGCGCGTTCGCGGAGATCGTACCCGTATCAGCGGTTTCCGGGGAGCAGGTCGACGTGCTGCTCCAGGTCATGACCAAGCTGCTGCCCAAGTCCCCGCAGCTCTACCCGGACGACGCGCTCACCGACGAGCCGGAGAACGTGCTGATCGCCGAGCTGATCCGCGAGGCCGCGCTCGAGGGCGTCCGCGACGAGCTGCCGCACTCCATCGCGGTGATGGTCGAGGAGGTGCAGGTCGAGGACGGGGTGACCCGGATCTTCGCCGACCTGTACGTCGAGCGGCCCTCGCAGAAGGCCATCATCATCGGGCACAAGGGCAGCCGGCTGCGGGATGTGGGGGTGCGGTCCCGGGCGGAGATCGAGAAGCTGCTCGGTACCCGGATATTCCTGGATCTGCATATCCGGGTGGCCAAGGAGTGGCAGCGCGACCCGAAGCAGTTGCGCAAACTCGGCTTCTGAGCGGACGGGGCCGCTCCCACGGGCGGCGGCCCCGACCCGTCGGACGTCCCTCGCCGCCCCGAAAGACGGACATCGGACTGTTCGGCGGGTGACACCGCGACGATCGGCACGATACACCTGAACGGGTATCGCACCGTCCGGTCCAGGAGGAACTGTGCTCGAACAAGCTCTCATCGCGCTGGCTGCCGCAGGGGGAACCGCGCTCGCCGAAGCGGTGGCCACCGACGTGTGGACGGTGGCGAAGGCCGGCTTCGGAAAGGCGTTCGGCAGGGGCGGTCCGGGCGAGGCCGAGCGGGCTGAGCGCCGGTTGGCCGCGACGGACGCCGAGCTGGTTCCGCTGGACGGCCCGGAGCTGGAGCAGGCTCGGCGGGCCGCGGCCCAGACCTGGACCACTCGGCTCCGTGACCTGCTGGAGGAGAACCCGGAGGCCGCCGAGGACCTGAGGGCCGTCATCAAGGAACTGGCCGAGGCCCGACCGGGCACGGCCGGGGTCACGGCGGGCGACCACGGCCTCGCAGCGGGCGGCAACGTATCGGTGTCGGCCTCGAACGGCGGGGTGGCCGCCGGTGTGATCCACGGTGGAGTCACCATCGGAAACCCTCCGTCGCCGGGGGCGGCTCAGGGCTGACCGCACCCGGCGCAAGCCCGCAGCCCCAGATCACGGTCACCGGCCCCGCGCACTTCGCGTGGAACGGGGGCGTCGCGGCCGGGCACCTCGACGGTTCGGGCGGCTTCCAGCGCTCCTCCGACGGGTACGCGGCCCCTTCGCCCCACCACGGGGCCAATCTGGACGCCGACCTGCTCGCCGCCGTGGCCCCGCCGCTCTCCCTCCGGGACGCCTCGCGGCCACTGCACGGACGGGACGCCCTGCTCGCCGAGCTCGCCGACCTGCTGGAGCGGCCGGAGCACGGTGACCGGGTCCGCCTGCTGCACGGCCTGGGCGGTACCGGCAAGACTGCCCTGGCTCTGGAACTGGCCCGCCTGGCCAGGGGCACGGACGTCTGGTGGGTATCGGCCACCGACACCGCGTCGCTGACCTCCGGCATGCACTTCGTGGCCCGGCTGATCGGCATCGCGGAGGAGGAACTCCGACAGCAGGACACCTCCGACCTGCTCTGGCGCCGACTCAGCGCCCGGACCACACCCTGGCTGCTGATCGTCGACAACGCCGACCAGCCCGGCATCCTGGACGTCGAGGGGCGGCCGCTCGCCGAAGGCCGGGGCTGGGTGCGGCCGCTCGCCGGCGGCCCCGGTCTGGTCCTGGTCACCAGCCGGGAGGCCGACCACCGCAGGTGGGGGCCGTGGTGGGTGTGTCACAGGGTCGAGAAGCTCAGTCCGGCGGAGGGCGCGCACGTGCTCCTCGACCACGCCGACGACCGGTGTGGCGACCGGGCCGAGGCGGAGGCGCTGTCCGTGCGGCTGGGCGGCCTGCCGTTGGCTCTGCGCCTTGCCGGTTCCTACCTGGCCGACGCGGCCACCGATCCCTGGCCCGGCCCGGAGGCGGTGGAGACCTTCAGCGGTTTCCGGGCAGCCCTCGACGACGGCCGGGCGGACCTGCTCGCCGCCGGCGCGGACGACGAACAACGCCTCATCGACGGGATCTGGCACCTGTCCCTGCACCGGTTGGAACAGCGGGGACTGCCACTGGCCCGCCCGTTCCTGAAGCTGCTGGCCCAGTTCGCCGACGCACCCGTGCCCTACCGGCTCCTGCTCGACCGGGAACTGCTGACCGCGTCGCCGATATTCGCCCTGTTGGACCCCAACCAGGGCGGTGGGCTGCTCAAGAGCGCCGCACAGATGGACCTTCTCGAACTCCCGCGCCCCGCGACCGACGAGGACCCGCCGACCCTGCTGCTGCATCCACTGATGCGCGACGCCAGCCGGCGGTATGACGACCATGACAACAACGACGGGGGGTACCGGGACCTGGCCGCGCGCCTCCTGTGCCATGCCGTCCGGAAGGAGCCGGACGAGTCACCTCAGGATCCGCGCAACTGGCCCCTGTGGCGCGCGCTGGCTCCGCACGCTCTGCAGTCGCTGCGGGAACTCGCGGAAGAGGCGGCCGTCGACGGGGAACTTCTTGCGCGGGTGGCGCATGTGGTGGACCTGTGTGCCCGACAGAGCCTGGTACGCGGCACGGTCGAGGAGGCCGCGGAACAGTACGGCTCCATGTGGGCGGTCTGCCGGTCGTCGCTGGGCGCCGAGCATCCCGCGACGCTGTCGGCCCTGCACGGCAACGCGCTGATCCAGCTCTACCGGGGAAACTACCGGGCCGCGATGGAAGAGTTCGAGGCCGCGCTGGAAACACGACTCCGTGTGCTGGGCGCTGAGCATCCTGACACGCTGGCCACCCGGGGGAACGCGGCTCTCACCCACCATTTCCTGGGGCGGTATGCGGAGGCGCTCATCGAGCACCGGGCTGTCTTCGACATACGCAGGCGGGTGTTCGGTGAGGAACATCCTGAAACGTTGATCAGCCGCAGCAACGTCGCCAGTGCGCTGAGCAACCTGGGGCGGTATGCGGAGGCGCTGGTCGAGCATCGAGTCGTCCTGGAACTGCGCCGTCGGGTGTCGGGTGGCGAGCATCCTGAGACGTTGACCAGCTGGGGTCACTTCGCCAATGCGCTCGGGGCGGTGGGGCTCTACGCGGAGGCGTTCGTCGAGCATCGGGCTGTCCTGGAACTGCGCCGTCGGGTGTCGGGTGAGGAGCATCCCGACACGTTGATCAGCTTGGGGCACTTCGCCAACGCGCTGGGGGCCGTGGGGCGGCATTCGGAGGCGCTCGTCGAGCACCGGGCTGTTTTCGAACTGCGCCGCCGGGTTCTGGGTGGGGAGCATCCCGACACGCTGATCAGCCGCAACAACGTTGCCAGCGCCCTGGGCAACGTGGGTCGGCATTCGGAGGCGCTCGTCGAGCACCGGGTGGATTTGGAGATCTGCCGCCGGGTTCTGGGCGAGGAGCATCCCGACACCTTGACCAGCCGCAACAACTTCGCCATCGCCCTGAGCAACGGAGGTCGTCACGCAGAAGCGCTGGTTGAGCACCAAGCCGTCCTCGCCCTCCGTCGGACGCTCATCGGCGAGGAACACCCGTACACCCTGGCCTCGCGGATGAGCGAGGCGTTGGTCAACGCGAAAATGGGCTCGTTCGACCTGGCGATCAGACAGGCGCAGAGGACGGTTCCGATCCTGGAGCGGGTTCTCGGAAGCAGGCACCCGGAGACGGTGCGGGCCCAGAAGAACCTCCAGGCGTTCCGCAGGATGGCATCAGAGTCTGGCGCACGCAGTCTCACCCATGGTCCGGGTAAGCGGAAGAAGCGGAAGAAGTGAGGGGCCGCTGTCGAAGGGACCACTCGCGTGACGGCCGCGACGGCGATCGGGCGGGCCCCAGCAGGTAACCGGGTCGCTTCCGCAGGCGGGTCGCCCTAGGCTCGGCCGGATGCGCAGAGTCTCGATGGTGGGTACCCCCGGCTCGGGGAAGACGACCCTGGGCAGGGCGCTCGCGGAACGGCTCGGCGTGCCGTACCTGGAGCTGGATTCCGTTTTCCACCAGGCCGGATGGGAACCGTTGCCGGCCGACGAGCTGCGGGCCCGGGCCGCCGAGGTGGTCGCCGGGGACGGTTGGGTGATCGACGGGAACTACAGCGCGGTGCGGGAACTGGTCTGGGCGCGCGCCGACACCGTCGTGTGGTTCGACCGGCCGAAATGGCAGGTCATCTGGCGGGTGGTTCTTCGAAGCCTGCGCCGGACGGTCACCCGCGAGGTGTTGTGGAACGGCAACCGGGAGCTGCTGCGGGGCCTGCTGCCCGTCAACCGGGAGCATTCGGTGATCGCCTGGGCATGGGTCAAACACGCCGAATACCGCGAACGCTACCGGGCGGCGGCGGACAACCCGGGCGATCTCCGTTTCGTGCGGGTCGCCACGGACGCCGACGCCCGCGCCCTCCTGGAGTCGGCCACCCCTGACCGCTAGCCGGACGACCGGTCGGGCCCGCCGCAGGTGCACCGGCCCGGCACCCGGGTCAGCAGGCCCGTGCCGGCCCCGAGGTCCACCACCCGGAGCGGGCGGTCGCCGAGCAGCCAGCGGAGGGCCTCCGCCGGGTAGGAGGGGCGGTGGGAGTCGTAGTCGGCGGCGGCCGCGCCGAAGGAGAGTCGCTGGTCCACGTACCCATAAAAGCATTGCGACGCTGTTTCCGCCCGCCGTAGGGTTCTGTCCGTCACCCCGACAACCTGATCACAACGGAGACCGACATGTGGTGTATCTCGACGGAAGCCCGGCGCCCGATGGCGTGCGGCGCGACGGTCGCGGCTCTCCACGGTCTCCCCGAGCCGGGTCGGTGGCACGGCTAGCGTTCCGCTGGTCCCGCCGCCGCCCACCCCACCGGGGACGGGCGGCTTTTTCGTTCCCACCACAACACTCGAAGGAGGACGCGGTGAACGCCGTACTCGTCATCAACGCCGACCTCGGACCCCTGCACCGTGTCTCCCTCAAGCACGCGGTGCGGATGCTCTGCCGCAGAGTGGCCGAGGTCCACGAGGCCGAGCCCGACCAGCGGATCGGGGTCTTCCCCGTGCCGAAGGTCGTCCGGCTCGTGCACTACGTGGTGACCCGCTGGCGCCGGGGCCGCGGGCCCTCCTGGTCCCGGGCGGGCGTGCTCACCCGCGACAACCGCCGCTGCGGGTACTGCGGGAAGGCCGCCAGCACCATCGACCACATCCTGCCCCGGTCCCGGGGTGGGCAGAACCACTGGGAGAACACCGTCGCCGCCTGCTCGGCGTGCAACGGCCGAAAGGGCGACCGGACTCCCTCCGAAGCGCGCATGCCCCTGCTGGTGACCCCGAGGGTCCCGCTGTGGGCATCGTTCCACGCGCGCTGACCGGGCCGGCGGGGATACGGGGCCCCGCCGGCCCCCTTACTCTGGAGGACATGATCATCAGGGAAGCGAACGACGGGGACTGGCCGGCGATCTGGCCCTTCATGCGCGGGATCATCGTGGCGGGGGAGACCTACACCTACGACCGGGACACCCCCGAGGACCGGGCCCGGTCCATGTGGATGCTGGGCGCGCCGGCCCGCACGGTGGTGGCGGTGGACGAGACCGGAACCGTCATGGGTACCGCGAAGATGAACCCCAACCACATGGGCGGCGCCTCGCACATCGCGAGCGCGAGCTTCATGGTCGATCCGGCGTTCTCCGGTCGCGGGGTGGGGCGGGCGCTCGGGGCGTACGTGCTGGACTGGGCCCGGGGCGAGGGGTACCGCGCGATGCAGTTCAACGCGGTCGTCTCCACCAACGTCCGGGCGGTGGGGCTGTGGCAGTCCCTCGGCTTCGAGATCCTGGGCACCCTCCCGGAGGGCTTCCTGCACCCGACGCACGGCTATGTGGGGCTGCACATCATGCACCGGGCCCTGTAGGTCAGCCCTGGTTGCCGGGGCCCGTCACACCTTCGCCAGCTGCGCGGCCGCTTTCGGCGCGAGGCTCGACACGAGCCGCCACGCGTCCGCCTCGGTGAGGTTCACGACGCCGACGCAGGCGACGACTCCCCAGTTCGTCTCCCGGCCGAAGTAGATCGTGCAGTCGACCAGTGGGGTGTCATCGTCCGCGAGCGTCCACCGGGTGCAGTATCCGAACGACTGCGTGATGCCGGAAGAGGCCGCCACCTGGTGTTCCGACAGGAAGTCGTAGACGATGCCCTGGCCGCCGACATTGCGGCACTGCCCGGTCACCTTGGTGCGGATCTCGGCGAGCACTTCCGCCGCGGTCAGCTTCTCGTAGCCGAAGACGGCGCTGTGCACACCACCGAGGTCTCCCTCCCAGGAGCGTTGGAATGTCGCGGTGAGCCGGGAGTTGGACTTCATGTCCTTGGTGGGATCACAGTTCGCCAGCGGTGAGCCCACGAACGTGTTGCTGGGCGAGAGCTTCGACGGAACGCCCGCCTCGTTGGGGGCGTTCTCCGGCAGTACGGCGGCGGCCAGGCGTTCGTGCTGCTCGGCGCGGGACGGTGTGGGGCTCGACGACACCGGGGCGCCGCTGCCGTGGGTCGGGCGGGGCGCCGGATCCTTGGTCCCGGCCGGGCCGCCGCACCCGGCCAGACACGCCAGAGCGGCCGTTGTCACGAGGATCGACCGTAGTCGCATGTTCCGCCCGTTTCGTTGAGCCCGGCCGAGGGGCCGGGTCGTTCGGGCCATGAGTTTGGCACGTCCCGGGGTGGCCGGCAACGTGCGGAGTCCACCCCGGCAGCGGGTCGTTCAGGCGGCCACCAGGCGGGCGGCCGCCGCCGGGGCGACCGAGGAGGCGAGTTGCCACGCCGCGGTCTCGGTCCCCGCGTGGACCACGACGCACGTGAGCACCCCCCAGCCCATCTCCCGCCCGAAGTACACGGAGCACTGGGCCTGGGGCGTGGGGAAGCCCTCGTAGGTCACCTTGGTGCAGTACGAATAGGACATCGTGATGCCGGGCAGCTCCACCAGCTGGCGTTCCCGGAGGAACTCGTGCTTCACGCTGGCCCCGGCCGCGTTCCGGCAGTCCCCGCTGACCCGGGCCCTGACCTCGGCCAGCACCTCGGCGGCCGTCAGCTTCTCGTAGCCGAAGACGCCGTTGTCCAGGCTCAGTTCGCTGCCGCCGCCCTGCCAGCCGCGTTGCAGGGTGCTGGTCAGCTGGGCGTCGGACTTCAGGTCCTTGCCCGGGTCGCAGTCGTTGAGCGGCGAGCCGGTGAACGCCGTACCCGTCTGGAGTTTCGTCGGTCCGCCCTCCTTGCCCGGGGCGTCCTCCGGCAGCAGGATCGCGGCCAGGCGCTTGCCCTGCTGGTCGCGGGCCGCGGCGGCGCTGGCCGACGTGCCCGGGTCGGCCTTGGCCGGGGGCTTGTCGGAGCCGCCGCACCCGGACGCGCCGAACACGCAGCCGAGTATGACGGCGACTGCGGCGAGTCGGGTGAGTTTCATACTGACCTCCACGGCTTGTCCGGTTTCCGCGCCCAACCTATCCGCCCACCGCCACCCCGGGAAGATCCAGCAGACCCGGCATCTGGGTACCGCCGGTCCGGGGCGTGTCGGAGGGGGCGGGCACAATGGGGGCGTGGCGCAGGGGTATCGGAGTCGGCTGTTCCGGGATGACGGGGTTGTGCTCCGTGTCCAGAAGCTCGGCGAGTCCGATCGGATCGTGACGGTGCTGACCCGGCGGACGGGGCGGATCCGGGCCGTGGCGCGCGGGGTGCGGCGGACGAGTTCGAAGTTCGGGGCGCGGCTGGAGCCGTTCGGGCATGTGGAGTTCCAGTTCGCCGAGGGGCGCAACGGGCTGCACACGGTGTCGCAGGTGGAGGCCGTGGAGCTGTACGCGGCGAAGATCGCCCAGGACTATCCGGCGTACACGGCGGCGAGTGCGGTGTGTGAGACGGCCGAGCGGCTGACGCCCGAGGAGGGCGAGGTGGCGCTGCGGCTGTTCCAGTTGACGTTGGGGGCGCTGCGGGCGCTGGCGGGGCGGGAGCACGCCTCCCCGCTCGTACTCGACGCCTATTTCCTGCGGGCCATGACGACGGCGGGGTGGGCTCCGGCGCTGGTGGAGTGTGCGGTGTGCGCGACGCCCGGGCCGCACCGGGCGTTCAGTGTGGCCTCCGGCGGGTCGGTGTGTTCGTCGTGCCAGCCGCCCGGGGCCGCCCGGCCGGCCCCGGCGACCCTCGGCCTGATGTCGGCGTTGAACACCGGTGACTGGAAGCTCGCGGACGCCAGCGATGTGGCGAATCGGCGGGAGGCCAGTGGACTTGTGGCGGCGCATCTGCAGTGGCACCTGGAGCGCGCGTTACGCTCCTTGCCGCTGGTCGACCGCACCGCGAACGACCGCGCGACGACCGACCGGGCCATGACCGACCAAGCCATGACCGACCCCGTCCGGGGCGCCGCGACCCCCGCGGGCCGCACGGCGCCCGACCCGGTCCGCGTCGTGACCGCCGCGGACCAACCCGTCCACAGCCTGACGAAGGAGCGAGCGTGACCTACCGCGCCCCCACCCCGCACCCGTCCGGGGTGCGTCCGCCGGCCCTGCCCAAGGACGCGGTCCCCAAGCACGTCGCCGTCATCATGGACGGCAACGGTCGGTGGGCCAAGCAGCGCGGGCTGCCCCGCACGGCGGGTCACGAGCAGGGCGAGACCTCGCTGTTCGACGTGATCGAGGGCGCGCTGGAGTTGGGCGTGAAGAACGTCAGCGCGTGGGCGTTCTCGACGGAGAACTGGAAGCGGTCGCCGGAGGAGGTGCGCTTCCTGATGGGCTTCAACCGGGACGTGATCCGCCGCCGCCGCGACGAGCTGAACGAGATGGGCGTGCGGGTCCGGTGGGCCGGGCGGCGACCGAAGCTGTGGGCGAGCGTCATCAAGGAGCTGGAGGTCGCGGAGGAGCTGTCGAAGAAGAACGACAAGCTCACGCTCCAGTTCTGCGTGAACTACGGCGGCAAGCCGGAGGTGACCGACGCGGTGACCCGGATCGCGCAGGAGGTCGCGGCGGGCCGGCTCAAGCCCGACAAGATCACTGAGAAGACGATTCAGAAGTACCTGTACTGTCCGGACATTCCCGACGTGGACCTGGTGCTGCGGTCCTCGGGCGAGCAGCGGCTGTCGGGCTTCATGATCTGGCAGGCGGCGTACGCGGAGTTCGTCTCCCTCGACGTCCTCTGGCCGGACTTCGACCGCCGCCACCTGTGGTACGCGTGTGAGCTGTTCGCCCAGCGTGACCGCCGGTTCGGTGGGGCGATTCCGAACCCCGTGGCCCCTGCGACCCTTTAGCGGCTTTTGTACCATGTGATGGTCGTCCCGCTTCCGGTTCCGTGGTCGCCGGGGCGGGACTTCCGTGTAAATGTCGGTGGGTGAAGTCGCGCAGCAAGCTTTCGAAGGCATTGACCCTGCTCATGGTGGGTGGGATCGCCGCCGCCGTGTTCACGGTGGTCGTGCTGCCGGCCGCCCTGGTCGCGGGGCTGGCCACCCAGGTGCTGGGCGGCGAGTACAACGACCTGCCGGGGACGTTGAAGAACCCGCCGACCCCGCAGAGCAGCTACGTCTACGCCTCCGACGGCAAGACGCTGATCACGTCGTTCTACGACCAGAACCGGCGCGACGTCACCCTCGACGAGATCCCGCAGGTCATGCGGGACGCGATCGTCTCCGCCGAGGACAACCGGTTCTACGAGCACCACGGGGTCGACGCCAAGGGCGTGCTCCGGGCCCTGGTCAGCAACGTGACCTCGGGCGGGGTGGCGCAGGGCGCGTCGACGCTGACGATGCAGTACATCCGGAATGTTCTGCTCTACACGGCGGACTCCAAGGAGGGCCAGAAGGCGGCCACCGAGGTGACGACCGACCGCAAGATCAAGGAGATGAGCTACGCGCTCGCCCTGGAGAAGGAGATCGACAAGAACGAGATCCTGCGCCGGTACCTGAACATCGCCTACTTCGGCAACGGCGCGTACGGGGTGTACTCGGCCAGCCAGGCGTACTTCTCCAAGGAACCCAAGGATCTCACCGTCGAGCAGGCCGCCCTGCTCGCCGGCCTCGTCCAGGCCCCCGGTGACTACGACCCGGTGAGGAACAAGGACGCGGCCGTCGACCGGCGCAACTGGATCCTGAAGAAGATGGTCGAGCTGAAGTACGCCGACCCGGCCGCCGGGGCCGCCGCCCAGGCCTCGCCGATCGCGCTGAAGCTCAAGCCGGCCCCCGACGACTGCCTGTCGCGCGGCGAGGGCTCCAACGGCTGGGGCTTCTTCTGCGGGTACTTCAAGAAGTGGTGGCTCGAACAGCCCGCCTTCGGTGCGACCGCGCAGGAACGCGAGGCGAAACTCCAGCGCGGCGGCTACACGATCGTCACCTCGCTCGACCCGGCCGTGCAGAAGGCGTCCGAGCAGGCCATCGCCGAGCAGATCAAGAAGGACAGCCCGTTCGCGCTGGGCGTGGCGACCGTCGAGCCCGGTACCGGCCGGATCCGGTCCATGGCCGTCAACCGCAACTACTCCAACGACGCCTCCCGGAACGGGAAGAACACGGGCGGCCCCGGTCAGGGCAGCTACCCGAACACCACGGTGCCGCTGATCGCCGGTGGCGACGCCGCCCCGGGCTTCCAGGCCGGCTCGACGTTCAAGATGTTCACCATGCTCGCGGCCCTGGAGGCCGGGATGCCGCTGAACACGACGTTCGACGCGCCCAACAAGTACAAGAGCAAGTACCCGGCGGCGCCCGGGCCGGCGACCTGCGAGGGGAAGTACTGCCCGAGCAACGCCGACCCGTCGATGGCCGGCCGGCGCGCCATGTGGGACGCGTTCGGGCGCTCGGTGAACACGTACTTCGTCTGGCTCGAGGAGCAGGTCGGGGCCGACAAGGCCGTCGAGATGGCGAAGAAGCTGGGCATCACGTTCCGGGGCGACGACAAGAAGATCGCGGACAACCAGGAGGCGGCCAGCAACTGGGGCGCGTTCACCCTGGGCGTCGCGACCACGTCGCCGCTGGACCTGGCGAACGCGTACGCGACGATCGCGGCCGAGGGCACCTACTGCAAGCCGCTGCCGGTCAACTCGATCACCGACGCCGGCGGGGCGGTCGTCGACGTCGCCGAGCCGCAGTGCAAGCGGGTCTTCGAGCCCGACGTGGCCCGCGCGGCCACCGACGCCGCCCGGTGCACGGTGGGGGACAAGTCGGCGTTCGGCAGGTGTGACGGGAGCACCGCCGGTGGGCTGCGCAACGTCGTCGGCCGTTCGCTGGCCGGCAAGACCGGGTCGTCCGAGCGGAACGAGACCGAGTCGTTCGCCGGGTTCACGCCCGGGCTCGCCGCCGCCGGGATCGCCGGGGACCCCGACAGCCCGCGCAACGCCATCGGGGCCTCCTTCGCCAACAACGTCAACATGGCCGTGGCGAAGACCCTCAAGGCCGGAGCCGGGTACGCGCCGGGCAAGGACTTCGTCGCCCCCGACCGCAAGGTGGCCTTCGGGGACGAGGTGCGGGTCCCCGACGTGCGCGGCCGCAGCGTGGCCGAGGCGACGGCACAGCTCCGCGGGGCCGGGTTCTCCGTGACCGTGGCGCCGAACAGGATCAGCTCGGAGTACCCGGCGGGGCAGGTCGGGGACGTGTACCCGACCGGGAGCGCGCCGAAGGGGTCCACGATCACCCTGTACGTGAGCGAGGGGCCGGTGCCGCCGGTGGATCCCACGCCGAGTACCGGGACGAGCGCGGAGCCCACGGGGCGGCCCACCGGGCGACCGGTGCCCACGCCTACCAAGCGGCGGTTCTAGGGGTGGTCCGGCCTGGGGCCGCGCGGAGCGCGGCCCCC